>NZ_JBHWDU010000002.1:11813-249776 GCF_042734825.1 Kitasatospora sp. NPDC059648
CGCCCGCCCCCCACCCCCCGGGGGGGCCACACAACCCCCCCCCCCGCCCCCCCCGGGCCATCCAACCCATGGGTTCTCTCCCCCCGTCCGGGGGGCCCCGGCCGGGCAATGCCGGGCCGGGCGCCGCCGTTTTCCCCAGCCGGGTAATAGGCTGGAAGCAGTCAGCCCGTTACCAATAACCCCCTGGAAGGACCGCCGTGGAGCTCGCCTCGTACGCCGATCTCGCCGTTCGGCTGGTGAACACCGAGGAACCCGAGCGCGGCACCGACACGCTGACCTCGGTGGACGCGGTGCGCGCCCTGTTCTCCGACTCCGCCCGCGCCGCCGCGCTGGCCGACGAGTCCGACGTGCCCCGGCTGCGGGCGGTGCGGACCAGGCTGCGCGGGGTCTTCGAGGCCGCCGCCGAGGGCGACGAGGTCCGGGCCGTCGACCTGCTGAACAGCCTGCTGATGGAGTACCCCGTCAGCCCGCTGGTCTCCGGGCACGACCACCTGGACGACGCCGGCCGGCCGCGCTGGCACCTGCACCTGGCCGACAACTCGCCCACCGCCACCGCGCACTTCAGCGCCGTGGCCTGCATGGGCCTGGCCGTCCACCTCACCGAGCTGGGCGCCGACCGGCTCGGCATCTGCCAGGCCGCGCCGTGCCGCAACGCCTACCTGGACACCTCGACCAACCGCTCCCGCCGCTACTGCTCCGACCGCTGCGCCACCCGCGCCAACGTCGCCGCGTACCGGGCCCGCAAGCGGCAGGAGGCCGAGGCCGCCCTGCACCCGGGGGGCTAGCCGGCGGATCAGACCTCTTCGACCCACACGCCGAGGCGGCGGGCCAGGCCCGGCAGCCGGGACAGCCGGGGGCCGAGCAGCAGCCGCTCCAGCCTCCGGCCCGGCGCCAGCCAGGCCGGGCTCGGGCGCAACCGCAGCAGGACCCGGCCGAGCACCAGTTCGTCGGGGACCGGGCCGTAGCTGCGGCTGTCGCTGTCCACCGGGCGGTTGTCGGACAGCAGCCACCAGCCCTTCGCGCGGCGCTCGGCGGCCCGCTTCACCACCAGCAGGTCCTGCTGGAAGGGGTGCCGGAACAGCACCACCGCGCCGGGCCGGATCGGCGCGCCGTAGCGGACCAGCAGCTGGTCGCCCTCGCGCAGGGTCGGGACCATCGACGGGCCCGCCACGTCGACCAGCCCGAACGGCACCACGCCGCCGCCCGCGCCGCCCTGCGGTTCCGTGCTCCGCGACACGACTCCTCCTCCTGGCCGCCCGTCCCCAGTCTGCCGTACGGACCGTCATCCGTTCGATGTCCGGATTACCCCGGTTGCGGGTCCGCCTTTTGCCCTAGGCCCACCGCCCGGCCGCGAAACCCGGAGGCCGGAAGGGTAGTCTCGGGCGCGGGAAGACGATCTAAGGAAGGACTCCCATGTTCTCTCGTCTGTTTGCACCGCGTGCCACCGCCCACGCCCACTGCGACCTGCCGTGCGGTGTGTACGACCCGGCGCAGGCAAAGCTGGAGGCCGAGTCGGTCAAGGCCACCCAGGAGAAGTACCAGGCCAACGAGGACCCGCACTTCCGCGCCCGCGCCATCATCATCAAGGAGCAGCGCGCCGAGGCCGTCAAGCACCACATCTCGGTGCTGTGGAGCGACTACTTCAAGGCCCCGCACTTCGAGAAGTACCCGCAGCTGCACAAGCTGATCAACGACACCCTGAAGGCCGCCTCGGCCGCCAAGGCGTCCACCGACCCGGCCACCGGCCAGGCGCTGCTGGACCTGATCGCCGAGGTCGACAAGATCTTCTGGGAGACCAAGCAGGCCTGAGCCTGACGCGTCGCCACCCGGCCGCCCCCGCCCGATCCGTCGGACGGGGGCGGCCGTGCGTTCACGTGCGATCCGCGCCGGTAAGGAGTGCTCGGCATGAGTGACTGTTATGCTGCCCGGGGCGTCCGAGGGGGAAGTCCGGTGCGAATCCGGCGCTGACCCGCAACGGTGAGCACGGCCCGAAGCCCTCGGGTCGCGCCAGCCCGATCGCCCCCGGCCGCTGACCTCCCGACAACTCGCCGTGGACTGCGAGGGGAAGGCGCCCGGGCACGTCCCCCGGCCGGCGCCCGCCCCGGCACACCCCGCGGCCCGTGGCAAGGCGCGACCGCACGTGAGTGATCCCGTTCGCCGAATCGACCGTCCCGCTCGCCCTCGGCCTGGCCGCCGCCCTGCTGCTCTCCCTGCTCTGCGGGGTCGCGCTCGGCGCCTCCGGGATCGAACTCCCGCAGGCGCTGCGCCTGTTGGGCGCCGGGCTGACGGGTGGCCGGCTGGCCGCGGACGAGGCCGCCGGGTACGCCATCGTCTGGGAGATCCGGCTGCCGCGCACCGTGCTGGCCGCCGTGGTCGGGGCCGGACTGGCCGCCACCGGGGTCGCCGTCCAGGCGCTGGTGCGCAACGCCCTCGCCGACCCCTTCGTGCTCGGCATCTCCTCCGGCGCGGCCGTCGGCGCCAACGCCGTGCTGCTGTTCGGCGCCTTCGCCTCGCTCGGGGTGTGGGCGATCTCCGTCTCCGCGTTCGGCTCCGCGCTGGCCGCCATGGCGCTGGTCTACCTCGCCGCCCGCACCGCCTACGGGCTCACCCCGCTGCGGCTGGTGCTCACCGGCACCGCCTTCTCCTACGGCTTCTCCGCCGCCACCACCCTGATGGTCTTCTCCGCCGACCACGCCGAGGCCGCCCGTGACGCCATGATGTGGCTGCTCGGCAGCCTCGGCGGCGCCACCTGGGGCTCGGTGCCGATCGCCGCCGGCACCGTCCTGGCCGGGCTGGCCCGTCTCGCCTTCGCCGCCGGACGGTTGGACGCACTCGCCATGGGCGACGAGACCTCCGCCTCGCTCGGCGTGGACCCGGGCCGGCTGCGCCGGGAGCTCTTCACGGTGACCGCCGCCGTCACCGGCACCGCGGTCGCGGTCAGCGGGGCGATCGGCTTCGTCGGGCTGCTGGTGCCGCACCTGGCCCGGATGCTGGTCGGCGCCGGGCACCGCCGGGTGCTGGTGGTCGCGCCGCTCGCGGGGGTGCTGCTGCTGGTCTGGGTGGACATCGCCTCGCGCACCCGGTCATCGCGAGGACCGGCGGCACCAACATCATGGGCGACCTCGCGGACACCTGGGTCACCGCCGGCTGGGAGAGCGTGGTGCGGCGCGATCCCGAGGTGATCGTGATCAACAGCTACGCGACCCCGAGCGCCGAGGAGAAGCGGGCCTTCCTCAAGTCCTTCCCGCCGCTGGCGAACGTCTCCGCGATCAGGAACGACCGGATCGTCGTCATGGACTACGCCGACCTGGTCGAGAGCCCGCGCAACCCGGCCGCGATAGGCACCCCGGCCGACTTCCTGCGCACCGTCCCGGCCGGCTGACCGGCCCGCCGGGAGCCCCCGTTCGAAGCCTCCGGTCGGGCGTACGCTCGAAGGTGCGAAGCCGACGGAACCCGACCGGAGGAGCGAGACCATGAGCACCATGGCGGCCCCCGCCGCCTTCGACACCCGAGCGCTGCGCGAGGGCATCGAGCGCCGCGACGCGGAGGCCCTGCTGGCGCTGTACGCCGAGGACGCCGAGCTGCGCGTGGTCGACCGCACGACCCAGCCCAGCCACCCCCTGGTGATGCACGGGCGGGACGAGATCGGCGCCATGCTGGACGACGTCTACGGCCGCGAGATGACCCACAAGCTGGAACAGGTGGTGGTCCAGGGCGACCACGTCGCCTTCCTGGAGTCCTGCCGCTACCCCGACGGGGTGCGGGTGCTCATGGCGTCGATGGCCGATCTGCGGGACGGCCGGATCGTCGACCAGACTTCCGTCCAGGCCTGGGACGAGACCGGGCCCGAGCAGTAGGCTCGCGGCATGATCCGCACCGCCGTCGTCACCGACGTCCCCGTCGTCCTGGCCATGATCCGCGAACTGGCGGAGTACGAGAAGGCCCCGCAGGAGGCGGTGGCCACCGAGGAGCAGCTGCGCGAGGCGCTGTTCGGTGCCGACCCGGCACTGTTCGGCCTGATCGCCGAGGACGACGCCACCGGCGAGCCGGTGGGCTTCGCGGTCTGGTTCCTCAACTTCTCGACCTGGCGCGGCACCCACGGGATCTACCTGGAGGACCTGTACGTCCGCCCCGCGGCCCGCGGCGGCGGCCACGGCAAGGCGCTGCTGCTGGAGCTGGCGCGGATCGCCGTCGAGCGCGGCTACGCGCGGGTGGAGTGGTCGGTGCTCGACTGGAACCAGCCCTCGATCGACTTCTACAAGTCGCTCGGCGCGGTTCCGATGGACGAGTGGACCGTCTACCGGCTCACCGGCGAGGCACTCCGGGCCGCCGGTAGCCGTTGAACACCCGGAGCACGGGCGACGTAGTGCCGGTCCCGGGGAATGGAGTACGGACAAAGGCCCTGCCACCCTGCGTCGCAATGCCTTACCATGAGTAACTCCCGCACCGGGTGCGGAGGACACGCCCGACGCTGGCGGAACTTCGGCTTCGATACCCCCGGTTAGGGGTACCAACGGCGGAACCGGTAGCGGTAGAACAGCGGTAGCAACGGCCCCCCACCGGGGGAACCAAGCAAGCACAGCGCGTCACCCAGGAGGCAAGGGTGTCCCAGATCGACAGCGATCTCGGAGTTCAGGACTTCGTGGAGGTCCGGCTGCCCGCGGCGGGGGCCTATCTCTCCGTGCTGCGAACAGCAACGGCCGGGCTCGCGGCCCGGTTGGACTTCACCCTCGACGAGATCGAGGACCTGCGGATCGCGGTCGACGAGGCCTGCGCCATCCTGCTCCAGCAGGCGGTGCCGGGCTCCGTGCTGTCCTGCGAGTTCCGGTTGGTCGGCGACTCGCTGAAGGTGACCGTCGCCGCTCCGACCACGGACGGCAAGGCGCCCGAGCGCGACACCTTCGCGTGGACGGTGCTCTCCGCGCTGGCCGGCGAGGTGGACTCCTCGGTCGCGGAGGACAACACCGTGTCGATCAGCCTGCACAAGAAGCGCGGCGGGTCCGCCGCCCACTGACGGGCACCGAGCAGCAGCACCCTGCAAGGGCCGTCCGCCGTTCCCCGCCCGGGGGCCCGGCGGGCGGCTCCCGGTACCGCCCCCGGGCGGTACGACCAACGAGACGATGCCGGGGCCGACGGCCCCGGTGCTCCCGGAACGGAACGGGGGAATGGCCGTGAGTGATCTGGACCGTACCGGCCTCGCGACGGCGGGACCTGCCGTACCGACCCAGGCGAGCGTTTCCGGCCTCGCCGCCAACGACGAAGCGCACCCGAAGGACGCCCACCGGATGAGCCACCCGACCGAGCCGACGTCCGAGCCGACGCCCGCCTCCGCTCCTCCGCCGGAACCGGCGGAGGACGCCGCGGAGCTGCACGGGGCCGTGCCCGCCCAGGGCTCGCACCGCACCGGCGCCCCGGACCGGGAGGCCGCCCGCGCGCTGTTCGTCCGGCTGTCCGCGCTGCCCGAGGGCTCCCCGGAGCGCGTCGAGCTGCGCAACCAGCTGGTGCGGATGCACATCCCGCTGGTCGAGCACCTCGCCCGCCGGTTCCGCAACCGGGGCGAGCCGCTGGACGACCTGACCCAGGTCGCCACCATCGGACTGATCAAGTCGGTGGACCGCTTCGACCACGAGCGCGGGGTCGAGTTCTCCACCTACGCGACGCCGACCATCGTCGGCGAGATCAAGCGGCACTTCCGCGACAAGGGCTGGGCGGTGCGAGTCCCGCGCCGCCTGCAGGAACTGCGGCTGTCGCTCACCACGGCGACCAGCGAGCTCTCCCAGCGGCACGGCCGCTCCCCCACGGTGCACGAGCTGGCCGAGCACCTGGGCATCTCCGAGGAGGACGTCCTGGAGGGCCTGGAGTCCGCCAACGCGTACTCCACGCTGTCCCTGGACGTGCCGGACAGCGACGACGAGTCGCCGGCCGTGGCGGACACCCTGGGCGCCACCGACGAGGCCCTGGAGGGCGTCGAGTACCGCGAGTCGCTCAAGCCGCTGCTGGCCCAACTGCCGCCCCGCGAGCAGAAGATCCTGGTGCTGCGGTTCTTCCGGAACATGACCCAGTCGCAGATCGCCGCCGAGGTGGGGATCTCCCAGATGCACGTGTCCCGGCTGCTGGCACGGACCCTGGCCCAGCTGCGGGAGAAGCTCCTCGTGGAGGAGTGACCGCGCGCGGGAATACCGACGGCCGCCCAGCTCCCGCTGTGGCGGCCGTCCCGGCTGTCCGGGGCGCTCCGGGGCCTCCCTGCGGCCCCGTGCGCTCAGCTCTCCCGCGGCGCGTACAGGGCCGCCGTGGACTTCGGGTTGAGCAGCGCGCCGATGCCCACCAGGCCGAGCAGGCCGACCAGCACGCCGACCGCGACCATCGCGCCGCCGCTCTGGGTCATGTAGTAAGCGACCGGCAGGCAGATCGAGTTGGTCAGCACCGCCGGGCTGCGGCCCCAGCGACGCTCCTTGAGCAGCGCCCGGGCGGCCAGCACCGGCAGCACCCCCAGCAGCACGATGACCAGGCCGCCGAACTCGTTCAGGGCCAGCTGCTTGGCCTGCCCGGACAGCGCGGACACCATGTCCGAGACGCCGACGACGGCCAGCGCGGCGCCCTCCAGGGCGGTGATGGCGGCGCCCAGGGTGAGCGAAACCGGGCGAGCGGATGCGGGGGCGGAGGTTTCTGCGGTCACTCCAGCAGGGTAGCCGCCGACCGGTCCGTACCGCCCCGTAGGCTTTCCCCCATGCGCGCTCTCCTGGTCGTGAACCACAAGGCCACCACCACCAGTGGCCGGACCAGGGACGTACTGATCCACGCCCTGCGCAGCGACCTCAAGCTGGACGTCGCCGAGACGCAGTACCGGGGCCACGCGCGCGACCTGGCCCGCGAGGCGGCGGCGGACGGCACGGTGGACCTGGTGGTGGCGCTCGGCGGTGACGGCACCGTCAACGAGGTGGTGAACGGGCTGCTGACCCACGGCCCGGGCGAGAAGGTCCCGCGACTGGCCGTGGTGCCGGGCGGTTCGACCAACGTCTTCGCCCGCGCGCTGGGCCTGCCCAACGACCCGGTGGAGGCCACCGGCGCCCTGCTGAACGCGCTGGAGCGGGGGCACGAGCGGCCGATCGGGCTGGGCAAGGCGATGACCGAGGGCCTGCCGGACCGCTGGTTCACCTTCACCGCCGGCCTCGGCTTCGACGCCGGGGTGGTCGGCCGGGTCGAGGAGCAGCGCCGGGCCGGCCGCAGGTCCACCCACGCGCTGTACGTCGGGCAGGCCCTCCGGCACTACTTCACCCAGCGTGAGCAGCGCCGCTCGGGGCCGGTCGTCCTCGAACTCCCGGGCCGCGAAGCCGTTCCGGGCCTGGTGCTGGCCATAGTCAGCAACACCTCGCCGTGGACGTTCCTCGGCAACCGTCCGGTCTATCCCTCGCCCCTCGCCTCCTTCGACACGGATCTGGACGTCTTCGGCGTCACCCGGATGACGGCGTTCGGCACGGCTCGAACGGTCCGTCAGATCCTGCGGTCGCACACGCCTTCGAGCGACGGCGCCCCGCCTGCCGGCCCGTCCGGAAAACACGTCGTCTCCTATCACGACGTCAGGCACTTCACCTTGGTTTCCCAGGAACCCGTCCCGTTCCAGGTCGACGGGGACCATCTTGGAGACCGGAGTCGCGTCAGTTTCACAGGCGTACGGCGGGCACTGCGTGTGATTGTGTGACCGGAAGCGGGGTTCGCCCTTCTTCTCGAACGCACAAGCCCCCTTCACTCCATAGAAGTACTGGCTGTGAGCTAGGCGACACCGAAGAATCAAAAATTCCTCCCCGAAGGGGGTTGTATCCGAGCCTGAGGTTTGCGAACCTCTACATGGCGATCGGGACACGTCGCAGCGACGGCGACTCCGGAACCACAGGAGCACCGACCGCGGGGTGTCCCTCGAATCGCCGAATCCCCTCCCAGCACAGACCACCCGGGCCCGGCGGCCTCTGGTCTCTTTTGCTGTTGTGGGATTCGTGAAAGCGTTCACATTCACAAGCCATTCGATTATGCCGATCGGGCCACCCCCCGCGGCAGGAGGAGTTGGACGACCATGGACTGGCGCCACCGCGCTGTCTGCCGCGAAGAGGACCCGGAGCTGTTCTTCCCGATCGGGAACACCGGTCCTGCTCTGCTGCAGATCGAGGAAGCCAAGGCCGTGTGCCGCCGCTGTCCGGTGATGGAGCAGTGCCTCCAGTGGGCGCTCGAGACCGGCCAGGACGCCGGCGTCTGGGGCGGTATGAGCGAGGACGAGCGCCGCGCGATGAAGCGCCGTGCCGCCCGCAACCGCGCCCGCACCGCCTGATCAGCAGCGTCTGATCACACGCCGTAGCACCAGCAGTAACCGCCGTACCGATCAACACATGATCAAAGGCTTCCCTGCACCTCCTGGTGAAGCCTTCCGCACCAAGGGCCTTGCCCGGCGAGGTCCCGCGACACAGGACCGTCCAGCCACTTGATACTGTTCACTTAGAGCAATATCGTGGAGCTGTGGCGCTCACCGTGTGCAACGCACATGTCAGGTGTCGCACCACCCAGAGCCCCCGCTCCGGCCGACTCCCCCCGACGGCCGGAACGGGTTGAGAGGCCCTGTCGACCCACCCCCCCCGGTCGACAGGGCCTCGTTTCTGTTTCCGCCCCCACCCCTGGTTCCGCACGCCCGTTCCGCGACCCGATTCGCCCCCCGGCGCACGGAGCGTGCACCCGGCGCGCCCGCCGAACGCACGCCCCGGCCGCGCGCCGCAACGCATCAACGCACCGGGATCTCCAGGATCACCTTGGTCCCGCCGTCGGGGCCGGCCACCATGTCGAAGGTCCCGCCCAGCTCGCCGGTGGCCAGCGTCCGGACGATCTGCAGCCCGAGGTTCCCGGCCGTCTTCGGGTCGAAGCCCTCGGGCATGCCGCGGCCGTCGTCCTGCACGGTGATCAGCAGGTACTCCTCCGGCCGGGCGCCGCCGTTCCAGCTGTCCGACCAGCCCTTGCCGGTCGCCGGAGCCCGTCCGCGCAGGGCGCTCACCTCCAGGTTCCCGGAGGCCGTCGGGCCGAAGGCGTGCTCCAGGGCGTTCTGCAGCAGCTCGGTCAGCACCATCGACAGCGGGGTGGCCACCTCGGCGGAGAGGATGCCGAAGCTGCCGCTGCGGCGGGTCGCCACCCGGCCGTCCTGGGACAGCTCCATCACCATCGCCAGCACCCGGTCGGCGATCTCGTCGAAGGCCACCTGCTCGTCCAGCGCCTGGGAGAGCGTCTCGTGCACGATCGCGATCGAGCCGACCCGGCGCACCGCCTCGTCGAGCGCGGCCCGGCCGGACTCGGACTCCATCCGGCGGGACTGCAGCCGGAGCAGGGCGGCGACGGTCTGCAGGTTGTTCTTCACCCGGTGGTGGATCTCCCGGATGGTGGCGTCCTTGGTCATCAGCTCGCGGTCGCGCCGGCGCAGCTCGGTGACGTCCCGGCAGAGCACCAGCGAGCCGGTGAGGGTCCCCTTGGGCTTGAGCGGGATGGCGCGCAGGGTCACCACTCCCCCCTGCGCCTCCACCTCGGTCTGCCGGGGCGCCCAGCCGCTGGCGAGCTTCACCAGCGCCTCGTGGACGGCCGAGCGGGAGGGCGGGGCGAGGTCGGCGGTGGCCCGGCCGAGGTGGCTGCCGACCAGGTCGGAGGTGAGGCCGAGCCGGTGGTAGGCGGAGAGGGCGTTGGGGCTGGCGTAGGTGACGATGCCGTCCGCGTCCAGGCGGATCAGGCCGTCGCCGACCCGGGGGGCGGCGTCCATGTCGGCCTGCTCCACGCCGGGGAACGGGAAGCTGCCGGCCGCGATCATCTGGGCCAGGTCGGAGGCGCTCTGCAGGTAGGTGAGCTCCAGCCGGCTGGGAGTACGGACGGTCAGCAGGTTGGTGTTGCGGGCGATCACCCCGAGCACCTTGCCCTCGCGCCGGACCGGGATCGACTCGACCCGCACCGGCACCTCCTCGCGCCACTCCGGATCGCCCTCGCGCACGATCCGCCCCTCGTCGAAGGCGGCGTCCAGCAGCGGGCGGCGCCCGCGCGGGACGAGGTGGCCGACCATGTCGTCCTGGTAGGAGGTGGGTCCGGTGTTGGGCCGCATCTGCGCCACCGAGACGTAGCGGATGCCGTCCCAGGTGGGGATCCACAGCACCAGATCGGCGAAGGAGAGGTCGGAGAGCAGCTGCCACTCCGAGACCAGCATGTGGAGCCATTCCACGTCGGCCCCGGTCAGGGTGGTGTGGCGGCGGACGAGTTCGTTCAACGAGGGCACATGGCGAGGGTAGCGCCGCCGGTCGGGGGCGGGCTCGGCGGACCGCGCGGTGGCGGTGGACGACTGCCCGGAGTTGTTTAGACCAATTTGCCAGGTGGCCTGGACAACCCGGATTGGTCTAGTCCACAATGGAGGAGCACCAAGGAGAGGCCCGCCGCGCAACTGCCCTGACCGCGCGCGGCTTCTCCTCGGTCGGACGCCGCCGATCGAGGACACCGCACAGTCCTCGATCGACACCGGTGCCCGACGACAGCTCCGGGCTGCGGTGCCGCACGGGTTGAGGGTCCCGTGTCGGCGCCGTGGCCCGTAGTGTTTGCCGGCCCTTTCCGCGACCCCGCGAACCACGTTCCGCCGCTCAGCGGGCCGGTCCCCGTCCACAGCCTGTGGACGGGGACCGGTTCGCCACCCCGGGCCGGGCCGCCGTAGGCGAGTGGGCGAGTGGCGGCCTCAGTGGGTCTCGGTGACCTTGGCCAGGGCGCGCGGGGCATCCGGGTCCTGGCCGCGGGCGATGGTGACCTCGTAGGCCAGCTGCTGCAGCGGCAGGATCTCCAGGATCGGCTGCACCTCCTCCGGCACGCCGGCCGGCAGCGCGAAGCCCGCCGAGGCGGCGTCCACCTGGGCCTGCTGCCCGATCACCACCAGGTCCGCGCCGCGGCCGCGCAGCCGGTCCAGCACCGGCTGGAGGGCCTCGCCGCCCTTGCCGTCCGGAACGATCGCGATCACCGGTGAGACGTTGTCCACCATGGCCAGCGGGCCGTGCAGCAGGTCCGCGCCGGAGAACGGGGTGGCCGGGATGTACGTGGTCTCCATCAGCTTCAGCGCCGCCTCCCGGGCGGTCGGGTAGCCGTAGCCGCGCGAGGTGATCACCAGGCGCTGGGCGAAGCGGTAGCGCTCGGCCAGCGCCTTCACCTCGGCCTGGCGGGCCAGCACGCCGGCCGCCAGGCCCGGCAGCTCCTTGACGGCCGAGCCTCCCCCAGCTTCCGGGCGGAAGGTGCCCCCATCGCCGCGCAGACCCTCGACCAGCAGGTAGAGCGCCAGCAGTTCGGCAGTGTAGGTCTTGGTGGCCGGCAGCGCCTTCTCCGGGCCGGCCAGCACGTCGATGTGGAACTCGGAGACCTCGGCGAGCGGGGAGTCGGGGTTGTTGGTGACGGCGAGGGTGATGGCCCCGGCCTCGCGGGCGGCCTTGGTGGAGGCCACCAGGTCCGGCGAGCCCCCTGACTGGCTGACGGTGATCGCCAGGACGTCGGTGAGGTCCGGCTGGGCGCCGTACGCCGTGATGGTGGACATCGAGGTCAGGCCGGCCGGCTTGCCGAGCAGGATCTCGACCAGGTACTTGGCGTAGAGCGCCGCGTTGTCGGACGTGCCGCGCGCGGTGAGCAGGACGAAACGGGGGCTGCGGGCGGCGATCCCGGCCGCGATCTCGCGGATCTTCGGCGCTCCCTCGTCGAGGATGCGCTGGAGGACGGCCGGCTGCTCGGCCATCTCCGCCGCCATGATCCGGCCGGGGACGGAACCGGTGTGCGGGTCGGACATCTGGATGCCTCCGATGGGACGGGTCGACCCCGCCCGGGCGGGTTGCCCGGCGGGGACCTCCACGGCGGCGAGTCCGCACACTCGCTGCGGTTCTTCGCGGGCAATCCTACGAGCGCGCCCCCGCCGTGGCACCCCCGTACCGCCGCTTCCCGGAGGGCGGGAGGGGCGGGCCGGGGGCGCTCTGCGGTACGGATCCGGACCGTCAGGACGGCTTGTTGATCAGCTGGTCGATCGCCGCGTCGGCGTCCTTGGTGGCCTGGTCCACCGACTTGCCCCTGAGGATCGCGGTCAGCATGCCGGGGATGATCTTCTGCTTCTCCACCGCGCCCCAGCCGGGCGCCAGCGGGGTGAACCAGGCGTCCGGCACGGCGTTAGCCGCGGCGGCGGTGGTGGGCTTGGTCTTCAGCGGGTTCAGCTGGGTGAGGTTGTTCGGCAGGATGTCCTTGTCGGCGAGCGCCTGCTCGGACTTGGCGCTGGTGAACATCCGGATCCAGTCGGTGGCCGGCAGCACCTGCTGGGACTTGGCGGTGACGGCCAGGTCCGAGCCGCCGATGAAGGTGGGCAGCGGCTTGCCGTCCGGGCCGGGCATGGTGGCCACCTTGACGGCGTCCTTGAGGCCCGGGTCGCCGGTGACCGGCGCGATGACGCCGGCCGCCTCGAAGCCGTTGCCGTAGAAGGACGCGGCGTGTCCGCGGGCCATCGCCTGGTACTGGTCCTGCTCGTTCTGCGTCAGGTCGCCCCTGTTGTACCTGCGGACGAGGTCGACGAAGTGGCCGATGCCCTGCTGGGACCTGGCGTCGTGCAGGGTGCCGTGCCAGTTGCCGGAGCTGTCGAACCTGGCGATGCTGCCGCCGTACGCGGCCACGTAGCTCATCGCGGCGTACCAGTACGGTCCGGGCAGGTAGAGCGGGGAGAAGGTCCGGTCGCTCCGGTTCTTGTCCGAGATCCTGTCCAGGGCGGTCAGCAGGTCGCTCTCGCTCCTGGGGAACTCGGCGCTGCCGGTGGCCTGCTGGAAGGCGGAGGAGTTGTAGATGGCGACCCGGGCCCCGGCGTAGTACGGGACGCACCACAGCTTGTCCTGGTAGGCGCAGGTGTTGGCGAGCGCCTTGATCCAGCTGTCGGAGTTGTCGAAGGTCGTGCGGTCCACCGGGGCGAGCGCGCCGGAGAGCACGTACTTCATCGTCTCGGTGTTGCCCAGCTCGACCACGTCGGGCGCGTTGCCGTCGGCGAGGGCCTTGTCGAGCCTGCCGACCTTGTCGGCCCAGCCCTGGTACGCGAGCTTGAGGCTCACCCGCGGGTACTTGGCCGCGAACTCGTCGTTGACCCGCTGGACCAGGTCGGGCCAGTTCTTCTGGGCGTCGTCCATCAGCCAGACGGTCACGGTGCCGGTGGCGGCCTTCGGGTCCGCCGCGGCGCTCCCGCCGCCCGAGGGCGATCCGGACGAGGAGCAGGCCGTCAGTCCGACCGCCAGGGTCATGATTCCGAATGCGGACACGAACTGACGCTTCGTCACGTCATTCTCCGAGGTGCTAGAGCCGAGGGCGGTGCCGGGAGGGACTGGAGTGGACTTTGGCCTAGACCAACGGTGGTGTCAACGCTCAACTCCCCTTCCTGTCAAGGCCGTTGTCGTTCCGTTGCACCTGTCGGAGTTCGGTGGCGATCGGTCGTCGGCCTGTCACCCCAGGTCGCGCTCAAGGCGGATCCAAGGCCCTCTTGAGGGGACGCGGTCACATGGCGACGACGCAGGTCGACAGCCGGGAAGCGGGATGGGCCCGCCATGTGGCATGCACATGACGGGCCCGTCGGCCGATGCCTCCCGGACACGGCCGGTGACGTCGCCCCGTGCGGTTCAGCCGATCGCTCCCGGCTGCCCGGTGAGCACCTCCACGGCCGCCAGCCCGCAGACCCGGGCGGCGCCGTGGGTGGCGACGTACAGCCCGCCGACCGGCTCGGACTGGGGCAGCCCCATCTCCACCACGGCGGCGTCCGGCCGGGCCGCCACCAGGCGGCTCAGCGCAGCGGCCATCCAGGCGTGCCGGTGCGCGTCCCGCACCACTAGCACCAGGCGGCGGCCCTCGGCGCCGGCCACCAGCTCGGCGACCAGCGCGTCCAGCAGCTCCGGCACGGCCTCGGCGGCCGACACCTCGCGGGTGCGGCTGCCCGGGAAGCGGTCGGCCAGCATCCCGGCCACGCCCCACGGGGTCACGTCGCCGACCGCGATGTTCGGCTCGTCCGAGAACGAGGCCACGTACGGGCGCTCGCTCACCGGCAGCACCTCGCGGCCCGGCGCCCGGACCACCTTCAGCGCCCGGCGGGCGGCCCGCAGGCCCACCGCGAGGTCCGGCTCGGGCTGCTCGCCCTGGGCCGCGATCCGGCCCCAGCTGCCCAGTGCCCGGACACGGTCGGCGGCGTCCGCCAGTCGCTCCTCGGAGAGCCCGCCGGAGCGCACGCCCGCCACGATGGCGTCGCGCAGCATCAGCACGGTCTCCTCGTCGGCCAGCCCGCCTCCGACGCAGATCGCGTCCGCGCCGGCCGCCAGCGCGAGCACGGTGCCCTCGCCCATGCCGAAGGTGTCGGCGATGGCGCCCATCTCGATCGCGTCGCTGACGATCAGGCCCTGGTAGCCGAGGCCGCCGTCGGCCGGGGCGGCGCGCAGCAGGTCCCGCAGCACGGTCGGGCTCAGGGTGGCCGGCAGCTTCGGGTCCAGCGCCGGGACCATGATGTGGGCGGTCATCACCGCCTTGGTGCCGGCCGCGATCGCGGCCTGGAACGGCACCAGGTCGCGGGCGCGCAGCACGTCCAGGTCGACGTCGATGACCGGCAGGCCGTGGTGCGAGTCCACCGCGGTGTCGCCGTGGCCGGGGAAGTGCTTGGAGCAGGCGGCCACTCCGGCCGACTGCAGGCCCTCCACCCAGGCGGCGGTGTGCCGGGCGCACAGCTCCGGGTCGGCGCCGAAGGAGCGCACGCCGATCACCGGGTTGCGCGGGTTGGAGTTGACGTCCGCGGTGGGCGCCCAGTTGTAGTTGACGCCGGCCGCGGCCAGCGCCCGGCCCAGCTCGCGGGCGACGTCCCGGGTCAGCGCCGGGTCGTCGATCGCGCCGAGGGCGAGGTTGCCCGGCCAGGAGGAGCCGGAGCCGGCCTCCAGCCGGGTGACGTCGCCGCTCTCCTCGTCGATCGCGATCAGGAGGTCGGGGTTCTCCGCGCGCAGCGCCCGGGTGAGCGTGGAGAGCTGGTCGAGGTCGACCACGTTGCGGTCGAACAGCGCGACCGAGCCGAGCCCGGCGGCCAGGTGGCGGCGCAGCCAGGCGGGCGGCTCGGTGCCGACGAAGCCGGGCTGCAGGACGGTCAGGGCGTCCCGGTGCAGCTGGTCGCTGGCCGGGGCGGTGGGTACGAGGATGCTCACGGTGGCTCAGCCCTTCACGGCGCCGTCGGTCAGACCGCCGACCGCCTTGCGCTGCAGGAAGACGAACAGGATCAGCACGGGGATGGCGAACATCGTGGAGGCCGCCATGGTCGCGCCCCAGTCGTTGCCGAAGGCCGTCTTGAAGGAGGACAGCCACAGCGGGAGGGTCTTGCCCTGCTCCTTGTTGACGATCAGGACGAGCGGGAACTCGTTCCACGCCGTGATGAAGCCGAACAGCGAGGTCGACATCAGACCGGGGGCCAGGAGGGGGAGGATCACCTTCGCGAAGGCCTGGGTGCGGGTGCAGCCGTCCACCATGGCCGACTCCTCCAGCTCCTTCGGCACCGCGGCGATGAAGCCGCGCAGCGTCCAGATGGTGAAGGGCAGGACCATCATCATGTAGAAGAGGGTCAGCGGCAGCAGGCTGTTCAGCATGTCGTTGTCGCGGGAGATCATGTAGACCGCGATGGTCATGACCTCCCAGGGCGCCATCTGCGCCATCATGATGACCAGCACGAAGGCCTTGCGGCCGCGGAACCTCATCCGGGCGACGGCGAAGGCCGCCAGGGTCGCGACCACCAGCGAGATCAGCACCGCGCCGACCGTGACGGTGACGCTGTTGGTGACGTACGTCCAGAAGTTCGGCGCGTCGACCGCGGTGGTGAAGTGCTCGAAGGTCGCGTCGAAGGGGATGAAGACCGGCGTCTTGCTGATGATGTCGTTGTTCTGTTTGAACGCGGTCGCGATCATCCAGTAGACGGGGAAGACGAAGAAGACGATGAGGACGACCGCGATCACGTTCGGCCAGGCACGTCCGAAGAGAGAGCGCCTCACAGCTCGTCCTCCTGCTTGATCATGATGCGGAAGTAGTAGGCCATCAGGACGCCCAGCATCAGGATGGTGAGCACCGCGATCGCGGCGCCGACGCCGTAGTGCTGGCTGCCCGAGCCCTCCAGGAAGGCGTGCACCGGCAGGGTCCGGGTGAGCTTCTCGGGGCCGCCGCCGTTGATCGCGTAGATCTGGGTGAAGGACTTGAACACCCAGATGACCTCCAGGAAGGTCGTGGCCAGGAAGAACGGCTTCAGGTTCGGGAAGATCACCGCGCTGAAGATCTTCGAGGAGCCTGCGCCGTCCATCCGGGCGGCCTCGTAGAGCTCCTTGGGGATGGTGGTCAGCCCGGCGTACATGTTGAAGGCGACGAAGGGGATCGACTGCCAGACGATCAGCAGGATGACGACGAAGAAGGTCGAGTACTCGTCGCTCATCCAGTTGTAGTGCGCCATCGAGTGCCAGCCCAGCTGGTCCAGCAGCCAGTTGACGACGCCCCACTGCTCGTCGAACAGCCAGGTGTAGACCGTGGTCGCGGCGACCACCGGCATCGCCCAGGCCAGCAGCAGCGCGATCGACAGCGCCAGCCGCATCCTCTTGCCGAGGTGGTTGAGCAGCAGGCCGACCAGAGTGCCGCCGACCATGATCAGCACCACGTTGACCAGGGTGAAGGCGACGGTGCGGCCGGTGACCGACCAGAACTCCGGGTCGCCCAACTGCTCCTTGTAGTTGTCGAAGCCGGTCCACTCGGTCAGGTGCATCACCAGCTGGCGCCGGTTGAGGTCCTGGAACGACAGCAGGAAGGTCTTCAGCAGCGGCCAGCCGAGCAGGACGATGGTCGCCACGACGGCCGGCAGCAGCAGCAGGTACGGGGCGAGGCGGGAGCCGATGCCCGGTCCGCCCGCCGGTCTGGTGCGCTTCGGCGCGGCGGCCTCGGCCCCGCCGCCGGCGGCACTGGTGTCGATCTCGGCCACAACGGCCTTCCCTGACTCCGGGGACCGCGTCCGCACCCGATCCGAATGCACAGCCATCGTTCTCACTTCCTCACAACCCGGCCACGACGGACGGGCGTCGCCCACCGGCCCTCCGCCGGGGGCCGGTGAGCGACGCCGCTCAATGCCTCAGTTCTTCTGGTTGAGCCGCTTGGCGATCTCGTCGTCGTACTTCTTCGCGGTGGACGCGTAGTCGGCGCCCTGGAGGACCGCGGTCAGGAAGTCCTTGATCGGGTTCGGGACGTTCTCGACGCTGGCCCAGTTCGGGGTGATCGGGGTGGTCCCGCCGACCGCGGTGCCCACCTGGGCGGCCTTCGCGAAGTCACCGGTGAGCTGGCTGTTCAGGGCCGGCTTGTTCGGGATGTTGCCGGCCGCGGCGACCATGCCCTCGTTCTTGTCGTTGAGGGCGACCTTCAGGAAGTCCTTCGCCATCTCGGTGTTCTTGCTCTGCGAGGAGATCGCGAGGTTCGAGCCGCCGATGAAGACGCCGGACGGCTTGTCGGCGGTCTTGCCCGGGATCGGGAAGAAGCCGATCTTGTCCTTGGCCATGGCCTTCTCGTCCGGGAGCTCCCAGCCGAGGGCGACCATGGTGCCGATGTCACCCTTGGCGAAGACGTCCTTCTGCTGCGGGGTCGCCTCGTCCTTGTCCTTCGGACCGGTGACCGAGTAGCCCTGCAGCTTCTTGTAGGTCTCGAAGGCCCGCTGCGCCTCGGGCGACTCCAGGCCGCCGACCCACTTGCCGCCCTCCTGCTTGGCGATCTTGCCGCCCTCGCCGGTGAGGAAGCCGAAGTAGGTGTACCACTCCTGGCCGGGCAGGTAGATCGGGTCGGCGACGCCCTGGGTGGCCTTGAGCTTGTCCAGGTCGGCGTAGAACTCGTCCAGGGTCTTCGGGGCGGCGCTCAGGCCGGCCTTGGCCCACAGGTCCTTGTTGTAGGCGATCACGCGGTTGGAGACCCACCACGGGGCGGCGTACTGCTTGCCGTCCAGCATCGCGGCCTCGTTCTGGTTGGCGGCCCAACCGTCACCACCCAGCGCGGACTTGTCCTTGGTGATGTCCAGCAGGCCGCCCGAGGCGGCGTAGCCGGAGGTCTGGGTGTTGCCCAGCTCCAGGACGTCGACCGAGCCCTCGGACAGCGCGGCGGTGATCTTCGGGCCGATGTCGGTCCACTCCTGGGTCTGGAAGTCGACCTTGGAGCCCGGGTAGGTGGACTCGAACTCGTTCTTGACCGAGTCGGTCCAGCCCTTGGGGGCCGAGCCGCTCATCACCCACACCTTGAGCGTCTTGCCCTTGTACCGGTCGGCGGCGGTGGAGGACGACGAGCCGCCGTCGTCCTTCTTGCCGTCCGAGCCACAAGCCGCGAGACCGACGACCATTGCTGCGACGCCGACCGCCGCGATGAGCTGACGCTTCACGCCATCCTCCTGAGGGATGCCTGGGTTACCCCCGTCGGGCGGCGGCGGCAGATCCACGCAAAGCGGGAGAACTGGTGCCGCGGACCCCTTCGAACGGGTGGGGATTCATCGATACCGGCCTAGTGGTGTAGACCAGATGCCTGGAGCTTGGCCTAGACCAATGGGCCTGTCAACGGCTGTTCGACGGATCCCGACCACCCGTTATCAAGCCGACACCGCACATCGTTCATCGCGTGATGAGGTATTCGTTCCGTAGCCATACATGCAACGATGTGGTCCGTTAACGATGTGGCGGGGCGGTAGAAGCCCCGCGAGAAGCGGGAGAACAGGTCCGATGAGCAGCGACGGGGGAACCACCGCCCAGGCCGACGACCCCGAGGTGAGGAACCTCCCGACGCAGAGCGCCGACCCGACCGCGCGCGTCCCCAAGTACTACGGCCTCAAGCGCCACCTCCTCCAGCTCACCGAGACCCAGCCCGCGGGCACCCCGGTCCCGCCCGAGCGGGCGCTGGCAGCCCAGTTCGACACCTCGCGCACCACCGTCCGCCAGGCCCTGCAGGAACTGGTCGTCGAGGGCAGGCTGGAGCGCATCCAGGGCAAGGGCACCTTCGTGGCCAAGCCCAAGGTCGCCCAGGCGCTGCAGCTCACCTCCTACACGGAGGACATGCGCGCCCAGGGCCTGGAGCCCACCTCCCGGCTGATCGAGATCGGTTACATCACCGCCGACGACCGGCTCGCCCCGCTGCTGGACATCAAGCCCGGCGGCCGGGTGCTGCGGATCGAGCGGCTGCGCCTGGCCAACGGCGACCCGATGGCCATCGAGGTCGCCCACCTGTCCGCCAAGCGCTTCCCCGCTCTGCGGCGCAACCTCGCCAAGCACAACTCGCTGTACGCGGCGCTGCGCGAGGTCTACGGGGTCACCGTGGCCGAGGCCGAGGAGACCATCGAGACCACCCTCGCCAACCCGCGCGAGGCCGGGCTGCTCGGCTCCGACCTCGGCCTGCCGATGCTCCAGCTCTCCCGGCACTCCTTCGACGGCGAGGGCGACCCGGTGGAGTGGGTCCGCTCGATCTACCGCGGCGACCGCTACAAGTTCATCACCCGGCTGAAGCGTCCGGAGTGACCGGGCGCCGTCGTTCCACCACGGGCACCGGCGCACGCGACCCGCGCGCCGGTGCCCGCACCTCCCCGAGCCGAAGGCCCGCACTGGTGCCGAAAGGGAGGAGCGAGGGAGCGCCGGAGAAGCGAGGGAGCGCCGACCGTCGGCACCGGGTCGGAGCGGCCCGGGGGCGAGCGGGCGGGTGGCGGCGTCCGGATGGCGGGAAGTTGCGCCAATTCCGGTGACATGGATCACTCCATGCTCTAGATTGCGCAGCCGTACTGACTGCCGATCACCGATGGTGCTGCTCGGCGGGCCCACGGGGGTGCGCAGCGCTTCCGGGGGCTGCGGCGCCGACGGGGAGAACCCTCCGGAGCGGAGCCCGAGATGCCCTCTGACCCATCCCCCGACAAAGCTGTCATGCCCGAGCCAGTCGGAGCCCCGGTCCCGGCGGTGACCCCCGAGCGGGTGCTGGCCGGACTCGCCCTGCTCGTGCCGATCGTCGCGATGCTCTGGGTCTCCTCGTACGACAAGTCCGACCCGGCGGTGGCCGGGATGCCCTTCTTCTACTGGTACCAGCTGCTCTGGGTGCCGGTTTCGGCGGTCTTCACGGTCGCCGCCTACCTGCTGATCAACCGGGACGAGAAGGCCCGCAAGGCGGCCGGGAACGGCGGTGCGCGATGAAGGACGTCAACGTGCCGGCCCTCGTGGTCTTCGTGCTGTTCTTCCTGCTGGTCACCGTGATGGGCTTCCTCGCCTCGCGCTGGCGCCGCGCGGACGACGCGGCGCACCTGGACGAGTGGGGCCTGGGCGGGCGCAGCTTCGGTACCTGGGTGACCTGGTTCCTGCTCGGCGGCGACCTCTACACCGCGTACACCTTCGTGGCCGTCCCGGCAGCCGTCTACGCGACCGGTGCGGCGGGCTTCTTCGCGGTGCCGTACACGATCATCGCCTACCCGCTGGTCTTCCTGTTCCTGCCGCGGCTCTGGTCGGTCTCCCGGGTGCACGGCTACGTCACCCCGGCCGACTTCGTCCGCGGCCGCTACGGCTCCCGGCCGCTGTCCCTGGTCGTCGCGCTGACCGGGATCCTGGCCACCATGCCGTACATCGCCCTGCAGCTGGTCGGCATCCAGGCGGTGCTGGACGTGCTCGGCGTCGGCGGCGGGGAGCACGCCAACTGGTTCGTCAAGGACCTGCCGCTGTTCATCGCCTTCGGCGTGCTGGCCGCCTACACCTACTCCTCGGGCCTGCGCGCCCCGGCGCTGATCGCATTCGTCAAGGACGCCCTGGTCTACATCGTGATCATCGTCGCGGTGATCTACATCCCGATCCGCCTCGGCGGCTACGGGCACATCTTCGGCGCGGCCGCCGACCACTTCAAGCAGGCCAAGGCCGGGTCGATGACCGTCCCGGACAACAAGCAGTGGACGTACGCCACGCTGGGGCTGGGCTCGGCGATGGCGCTGTTCATGTACCCGCACTCGGTGACCGGCGTGCTGGCCTCCAAGTCCCGCAACACCGTGCGCCGCAACATGGCGATCATGCCCGCGTACTCGCTGATGCTCGGCCTGCTGGCGCTGCTCGGCTTCATGGCGATCGCGGCCGGCGTGGGCAGCGGCGTCAAGGGCTACAACTCCCAGCTGTCGGTGCCGCAGCTGTTCGCGAACATGTTCCCGGACTGGTTCACCGGCGTGGCCTTCGCCGCGATCGGGATCGGCGCGCTGGTGCCGGCCGCCATCATGTCCATCGCGGCGGCCAACCTGTTCACCCGCAACGTCTACAAGGAGTGGCTGAAGCCCGCCGCCACCCCCGCCGACGAGACCCGGATCGCCAAGCTGGTCTCGCTGCTGGTCAAGGTCGGCGCGCTGGTCTTCGTCCTCGGCATGGACAAGCAGGCCGCGATCAACCTCCAGCTGCTGGGCGGCCTGTGGATCCTGCAGACCTTCGTGGCGATCGTGGGCGGCCTGTTCACCCGCTGGTTCCACCACTGGGCGCTGTTCGCCGGCTGGGCGGCCGGCATGGTCTACGGCACCTGGAAGGCGTACGGGCTGGCCAGCCCGGCCACCAAGCACTTCGGCGGCAACGCGGCCGAGATCCCCGGCATCGGCGAGCTCGGCTACATCGGCCTGACCGCCTTCGTGCTCAACCTCCTCGTGGCGGTGGCGCTCACCCTGGTGCTGCGGGCGGTCAAGGCACCCGACGGCCCGGACGAGACCAAGCCCTCCGACTACAGCGCCGAGGCCGGCGACGAAGAGCTGAAGAACGCGCCGGAGCCCGTAGCGGCGCACTGATTGGCCGTGCGCGCGCCCTGTGATCGCGCCGCCTTCTCCGTGAACACTGGAGGAGGCGGCGCGATCATATGTATGAACAGGCGTGCACGCCGGGCACCACCAGACCGGACCGGCATCCGGCCGGGACCTGATCGACCACGGGGAGCTCGCGGCCATGGCAGAACTCGGCATCACCCTGAACGGCCAGCACAAGTCCACCCAGCACCAGCCGGTCCTGACCACGGTGACCGCGGTCGGCGTGGCCGGCACGAACGGCGCGGCCGGCGCGGTCGGCGCGGCCGGTTCGACGGATGCGACCAACGGCTCGGCGGCCACCCGGCTGCCGTCCGTCCTGATCGCCACCCGGCACGGCGAGTCCACCGCCAACGTCGAGTTCCAGCTGGCCGAGGCCGCCGGCGCGCTCAGCGTCCCGATCAGCTGCCGCGACGCCGACATCCCGCTGTCGCTGCGCGGCCAGCGGCAGGCCCGGGCGCTCGGCCGGTGGTGGGCCGCCCTGCCCAGCGCCGACCGGCCCCGCAGCGTCTGGTGCTCCCCGTACGTGCGCACCGCCGAGACCGCCCGGATCGCACTCGCCCAGGCCGCCGGGCTCGGCGCCGTGCCCGTCACCCTGGCCGTCCGCTACGACGAGCGGCTGCGCGACCGCGAACTCGGCGTCCTGGAGATGCTGCCGAAGGCCGCCATCGAGGCCAAGCACCCGGAGGAGGCCGCCCGGCGGCGCAAGATGGGCGAGCTGTACTACCGCCCGCCCGGCGGCGAGTCCTGGGCCGACGTCGCCCTGCGGGTGCGCAGCCTGCTGCGGGACGTCTGCGAGGAGGACGCCGGACGGCCCGTCCTGCTGGTCGCCCACGACTGCACGGTGCTGATGCTGCGCTACGCGCTGGACCGGCTCACCGAGCGGCAGCTCACCGGGCTCGGGCCGGTGCACAACTGCTCCACCAGTCTCTGGCGCGCCCAGGAGGGGCGACTGCGGCCGGACGGCTGGAACGGCGTGGCCCACCTCGGCGCCGAGACGGACTGACCTCCCCTCACCCGCCCCCGAAGCAGCGCCGGTAGGCCAGCGGCGTGGTGCCCAGCCGGCGCCCGAAGTGGTGCCGCAGCGCCGCCGCGTTGCCGAAGCCGCAGCGGGCGGCTATCGCGTCCACCGACTCGGTGGTCGACTCCAGCAGCCGCTGGGCCAGCAGCACCCGCTGCCCCACCAGCCAGCGGTGCGGGGTGGTGCCGGTCTCCTGCTGGAAGCGCCGGGCGAAGGTGCGCGGCGACATGTGCACCCGGGCGGCCAGCTGCTCGACGCTCGCCTCCTGGTCCGGGTGGTGGCGCATCCAGTCCAGCAGCGGGGCCAGCGAGTCGCCGCCGCCCTGGGGCAGCGGGCGGTTCACGAACTGCGCCTGCCCGCCCTCCCGGTGCGGCGCCACCACCATCCGGCGGGCGATCCCCCGGGCCACCTCGGCGCCCTGCACCTTGCGCACCAGGTGCAGGCAGGCGTCGATGCCGGCCGCCGTACCGGCCGAGGTGATCACCGGGTCGTCGTCCACGTACAGCACGTCCGGCTCGACCACCGTCGCCGGGAAGCGCTCTGCCAGCTCGTCGCTGTGCCGCCAGTGGGTGGTGGAGCGGCGGCCGTCCAGCAGTCCGGCGGCGCCGAGCACGAAGGCGCCGCTGCAGATGGACAGCACCCGGCCGCCGTCCGCCACCACCGCGCGCAGCGCCTCCAGCAGCGGTTCCGGGTAGTGCGCGCGGATCGCCGAGGCGGTGACCACCGCCAGGTCCGCCCCGGCGAGGCGCTCCGGGCCGTACGGGACGTCCACCGCGAAGCCCGAGTGGGTCGCGTGCGGCCCGGGCCGGGCGCCGGCCAGCGCGAAGTCGTACCCCGGCAGCCCGTCCGCGGTCCGGTCCAGACCGAACACCTCGCAGGCCACCCCCAGTTCGAAGGGGTGGACCTCCTCCAGCACCACCGCGACCACGTTCTTCAGCATGCCGCCCAGGATGCCCCGCCGGTCCCGGCCCGGGAAGGGCCGGCCCTGGCAGGATTTCGACGGAACCCGGCATTCCTGCCGCTCGTGGGCACCCGGGCCGCCCGGCCACAGTGGTGGCCATGGACAGCGACACCCTCGCCAGCGCACTCGGCCTGCTCGGCGCGGTCGGCGGCTTCGGCCTGCTCGGCACCCTGATCGGCCGCGAACTCTCCCGCGGCCCCGCCGCCGCCCGCGACAACTACCACCGCCCCGGCGGCTACCCGGCCGACCCCGGTCGTGCCGACCGGCTGTACGGCACCCTGCCCGCCGCCTCGCTGCGCCCCTCCGCCGACCCGGCCACCCTCCCGGTCCGCTCGACCCCCGGGATCAGGGCCCCGCACGGCTCCGGCACACTGGCCCGATGGACTACCTCATCCGCCACGCCCTCCCCCGGGACCTCGAAGAGGCCGGCCGGATCACCGTCGACGCCTTCGTCGGCGGCGGCTTCACCGACCCGGCCGGCGGCTACGTCGACCTGCTGCGCGACGCCGGGCGCCGCTCCCGGGAGGCCGAGCTCCTGGTCGCGGTCGCCGGGGCGGACGAACGGGTCCTCGGCTGTGTGACCTTCGCCGTCGGCGGCACCGAGTGGGCCGACATCGCCACCCCGCGCGAGGGCGAGATACGGATGCTCGCCACCGCCGCCGCCTCCCGCGGCCGCGGCGTCGGCGAGGCCCTGGTCCGTGCCTCCGTCACCCGCAGCCGCGAACTCGGCCTGGCCGGCATGGCGTTCTCCACCCGCCCTGAGATGACCACCGCCCACCGCGTCTACGAACGCGTCGGCTTCCGCCGCACCCCGGAACGCGACTGGGCTCCCTTCCCCGGGATGGACCTGATGGTCTACACCATGGCGTTCTGACGCCCCCACGGCCGCTCACCGGCCTCCCCTTCCCGGTGACCGGCAGACGATCAACAGACGTCTTTTGATATAAACCACAGATCAAGACACGTCTCATTGACACGTCGCGACAGACGATCGACCCCGGGGGGACGCACCACATGGACGACGGGCCCGGCCTCGGCGCCCCCGGAAGCGGCCCCACGCTCCAGGACATGCGCGAAGCACGGGGCCGCCAAGCCCCGACCGCCAGCCGTTACGCGATCCCCGCGCCGGTCCCCGCGCCGCGCGGTCCCCTGCCGCCCTCGGTCCGCTTCAAGGCGGTCGACGGGCTGCGCGGCCTCGCCATCGCCTCCGTGCTGCTGTACCACACCGACTGGTTCCAGAACGGCCTGTTCGGCGTGGACGTCTTCTTCGTGCTCTCCGGCTTCCTGGTCAGCCTGGTGCTGATCCGCGAGCTGGACCGCACGGACGGCATCCGGCTCGGCGTCTTCTACCGCCGCCGCGCCAAGCGGCTGCTGCCCGGACTGTTCGCCACCATCATCCTGGTGGTGGGGCTGTCCGCCCTGGTCAGCCCGCTACGGGACGTCAAGGACCTGCGCCCGCAGGCGCTCGCCACACTCGCCCAGATCGCCAACTGGGCCCAGTTGGAGCGCGGCGACGCGTACTGGCAGCACTTCGCCTCGATCGACCCGCTCGCCGCCATGTGGTCGCTCAGCATCACCGAGCAGTTCTACGCGCTCTGGCCGCTGCTGCTGCTCACGGTCTTCGGCCTGTGCCGGCGCTCGCTGCGCGCCACCGGCATCGTCACCGCCGTCCTGTTCGCCGCCTCCGCCGCCGTCGCCCCGCTGATGTGGAACGGCGACAACAGCGACCGCCTCTACCTTGGCACCGAGACCCGCGCCGTCGGCTTCGCGGCCGGCGCCACCGCCGCCTTCGGGGTCTACCTGTGGCTGCGCGGCCGGGTCCGCGCGCAGGCCGCCTCCGGCGCGGACGGCGCCCGGACCGGGCGCGGCCTCCCGGGCGGCGCCGCCCTGCCCACCCTGGTCGGCACCGCCGCCCTCGGCGGTCTGGTCTGGGCCAGCCTGTCCGTCGGCTCGTACCACGAACCCTGGCTCTACCAGGGCGGACTGGCCGTGGTCGCGGCACTCGCCGCCGTCCTGACCGCCTCGCTCTGCTTCGACCGCGGCCCCCTGGTACGGCTGCTGTCGCTGCCCCCGGTACGGCTCACCGGCACCATCTCGTACAGCCTCTACCTCCTCCACCTGCCGGTGTACTGGCTGCTGCAGCACTACGTCGACGACATCTCGCCGCAGAAGCTGCTGCTGATCGGCGGACCGGTCTCCTGGGTGCTGGCCTGGCTGCTGCACACCGCCACCGAGAAGCTGCGGGTGCTGCGCTGGCGGGCCTTCCCCGCGGTCCCGCTGCTGGCCGTCACGGCCGCGGTGGCCACCACCGGCGCCTGGTACCTGCCGGCCTGGGTCACCCACGACATGAAGTCCGGGCCGAGTGACGAGCCCGTCGTCCTCGTCCTCGGCGACTCCTTCGCCCAGGACCTCGCCACCGGCCTGTACCGGCACGGCGACCGCTACCGGGTGGTCGACGGCGGCATCAGCGGATGCGGCGTGTTCGACCCGGACAAGGTGCGCACCACCTCCGGGACGGAGTTCGAGACCAGCCCGGACTGCCGCGACCGGACCGCCGAGTGGGACCGGAGCCTCGCCTCCGCCGCACCGAAGGCCGTCGTGATCCACCTCGGCTGGGACGCCGCCGAGCAGTACCTGGACGGCACCTGGCTCAACCCCTGCGACGACGACTACCGCAGCCGGTACCGCACCCAGCTCACCCAGGCCGTGGAGCAGGTCCGCCGGCGCGCCCCCGGCGCCCAGGTGCTGCTGATGAACGAACGCGTCGAGAACGGCGCCATCAACAAGACCTGGGGCGGCTGCTACAACCAGCAGGTCGGCGACTTCGTGAAGTCCGCCGGCGGCACCGTCCGGCTGGTCGACCTCGACACCTTCTACTGCCCGTACGACACCTGCGTCTGGAAGGACAAGGACGGCCACTGGGTCACCCCCGCCAACGACGGCGTGCACCTCACCCCGGCGGGCATGCGGTTCGTGACGCCGTGGCTGGAGAAGGAGATCGCGGGCGCGCTGTCCGGTGCCAAGCCCGACCAGCCGGCCGGCCCGGCGCCCACGCCGAGCCCCACCGCGGTCCCGACGCCCACCCCCGCGCCCACGGCCACGGCCGCCCCGACGCCCACGGCGACCACCAGGCCGACGGGCCGTCCGTCCACCGCCAAGCCGAACCGGACGCCGACCGGCAAGGCGACCTCCGGCGCCGGAGAGCACCCGGCCGGGCCCCAGCAGTAGCCGGGGCCCGGTCCGGGGGCCGCTACTGCTGCGGCACCTCGTAGGTCTGCGCGAAGCAGTCGCGGATCGCCTTCTCCGACTTCGGGCGCCCGGCGTAGTCCATCCGCGGGGTGTCCGGCGTGGTCGGCAGGGTCGGGTCGATGCCGAAGTACAGCGACCAGAAGTACAACCCGCGCAGCTTGCGCTCCTGCGCCACCTGACAGACCGCGGTGAACCAGGTGGCCTGGACGGTCTCGTTCAGCTCGGTCTTCTTGTAGTACTCGCCGGGGGTCTTGTAGGCGCCGTTCTGCGCCGGGATGCCCACCTCGGTGAGCTTGGTGGTCGGCTGGGGGCCCTTGGCGCGCTTGTCGAGCCAGGCGTTCCAGCTGGCCTCCAGGTCGGCGATCGGCGCGTCGTCGTCGGAGTTCTTGGCCGGGGGGTAGGCGTCCGCGCCCGTCCCGTCGGCCGGCACCGCTATCGCGCCCTTGGCCCAGTTGTCGAAGTTCGCGTCGTACACCAGCTCGCCGTGGAAGGTCTTCCGGGCATCGTCGATCAGGCCCTGCCAGCGCGGGTCGCCCTCCAGCGAGTTGAACTCGGTGCCGATGGTGAACTCGGCCGCCGAGTGGTCCTGGGCGGTCTTCAGGTACGGCGCCAGGAAGGCGGCGTAGCTGGCGAACCAGGCGTCCCGGTCGGTCGGCGTGATGTTGCCGCGCCACTTGAGGGTGTGGACGTAGTCGAACACCTCCTCGTCCATGATCGGACGCACGGTGGTGCGCAGCCCGGCCCGGTGGGCGGCGTCCAGCAGCAGCGCGAGGCGCTCGGGGCTGGGCGAGGTCGGCCGGGCGGCGACGGCGTTCGACTTGGTGCCCGTGGTGTAGTAGGGGAACGTCACCGACAGGGAGTTGGCGTTGAGCCCGACCACGTACTTGACGATGCGGTCGACCTTCCCTTGGACGTAGCTGTCCGGGTCCGCCGGGTCGTCCAGCCAGTACACCTGCACACCCCACTCCGGGCTGCCCTTGGTCCACGGACGGGCCACCCTGGGGCCGGTGTCCGCGGGGGTCTGCGGCACGTCCTTGCCGAAGCCCCAGACCCGGCCCTGCTCGGTCGGGGCACCGGCCCAGTGCACCTCGGTGGGGCGGCGGTGGTCGAAGCGGATCGGGTGGTCACCCCAGACCATCGGGACGACGACGGTGATGCCGAGCACCAGGGTGGGCAGGACGAAGATCGCGGGGCGTTTCACAGGCGTGGTTTCCGATCAGGCCGGCTTGGCGATGACGACGAACTTGTTCTCCTCGCGCTTGAGGAACTTGATCAGTCCCCGCAGGCCGCCCCAGCCCTCCAGGAAGGAGAAGAGCGGTATGCAGGCCACCACGACGATCGGCTCCCACCACTTGCGCCGGTGGTTGGCCGAGGCGACCACGTTCAGCCGCAGCCCCTCCCAGTAGGTCCAGATCACGTAGGCGAAGTTGATCGCCCACAGCAGCACCACGGACTGGGTGACGGGCGAGGTGTTCCAGGTGCCGGTGAACCAGGCGACCATCAGCACCAGGCCGACGTGCTGGAGCGGGCCGAGCACCCAACTGACCATGCCCATCCCGATGAAGAGCCGGTACCGCAGCGGGATCGTCTTGTTGAAGCAGAGCGCGACCAGGCCCCAGGCCCAGCGCTCGCGCTGCTTGAGGAAGTCCTTGACGCCGGCCGGCGAGGCCCCGTAGCAGCGCCCGTTGAACCAGTCGCTGCGCCCCGGGTAGCGCTGGCAGAAGTTCAGCGCCATCTGGGCGTCCTCGACGATGGTCTTCGGCCCGAAGTCCCAGCCGATGGTGGCCTCCACCGAGGAGCGCACGATCAGCAGTTCGCCGTGCACGCCGGCGATCGGGGTGCCGGTGCCGGTCATCGCGCGGAAGCGGGCGATGTCGTCGGCCGGGCGGATCGCGTCGGCGAGCCAGGTGAAGGTGGAGACGGCGTTCTCCCGCGGGTACGTCAGGATGCCCTGCGCCATGTGCTTGGCGTCGTCCCCGGCCCGGCGCTGCCGGTTGACGAACTGGGCGACGGCGGCGGCGGTGTCCGGCCCGACGCCGGTGTCGTCGTCCATGTGCAGCACCCAGACGTCGTCCTCGGCCTCGCCCTCCTCGATCCGCAGCTCGTGCGAGTAGTGGTTGGCGCGGGCCTTGAACTTGGTGCCGTTGGCCGTCTCGTACGCCTTCGGCACGGTCACCACCCGGATCAGCGGGTGGCGCTCGGCCAGTTCGTCGATCTTCTCGGCGGCGGCGCAGCCCTCCTCGGTGAGGATGTCCACCCGCATCCACGGGAAGTACGGGGGCAGGTGCTCGACGTACGAGAGCACCGAGCGCTCCAGCGCCGGGTAGGTGTCGTGGCGGCCGATCGTCGGCACCAGCACGATCAGGAAGTCGTCCTCGACCGGAGCCGGCGGGGTCATCCTGCTCACGTGGCGCAGCCGCCGGCGCACCATCAGCACGCCCTGGAAGCCGATCAGCACACCGAACACCGGCATGCCCCACAGGATGGTGATCGCCCAGCCCAGCGGGGTCGGGTTGGGCACGTACGCCCAGAGCGAGAAGGCGAAGATGATCAGGAAGGCGACGTAGAACGGCAGCACCCGGGGCTTCCACGACATCTGTCGCTCGGCGAGCCGGGCGGCCTCGCGGGACGTGGTGAGCACCGTCCGCACCGGGGCTGTCGATGTCATGGCGAAAGTCGTTCCTCGTCTGGTAGCGGTCCGGCCCCGGGGTGGGGCGCGGGTCTCGGTGAGCGGTCAGGCCTGCGGCGGGCGGTCCGCCGGCGGGGCGGCGGCCGGTGGCGGCGCCACCGGTCCGGGGGCGACCGGCCCCGGGGCCACCGGGCCGGCGGCCGGCTGTCCGGGAGCGGGCGGCGCGGCGGGCCACGGCTGCGGGGCGGGGGCCGGGGCCGGGGCCGGGGCCGGCTGGTACGACGTCGCGGTCTGAGTCGGCTGCTGGGCGTACGGCAGCGGCTGCGGCGGCTGGGCCTGCACGGGCTGCGGCTGAACCTGCTGGGGCTGGGCCGGGGGCCAGGCGGCGGGCTGGGGCGCGGCCGGCTGCTGCGGCCACGCGGGCTGCGCCGGCGGCTGCTGCGGCCAGCCGGGCTGGGGCTGGGGCTGGGCGTACGGCACGGGTGTCGGCGCGGCCGGGACGGTCTGCAGGATCGACCAGTGCGGCTCCCCGCCCTGCGCGCCCTCCGACTGCTCCCGCCACTTGGAGCGGGCCAGCAGCACGATCAGCGCCGCGGTGACGACCACGCCGAGCGCGAAGGTCGCGAGCTTCAGCCCGCCCTCGGTGGTCCCGGTGAACCACTCCCGCTGCGGCTCGTCCAGCAGCGCGCCGGTCAGGCTGCGCACCCGGTTGTAGCCCTCGACCAGGGCCACACCCGCCGCCACCCCGAGCGCCCAGTTGCGCCCGCGCAGCAGCAGGATGCCCGCGATCAGGTACAGCAGGCCGTAGTTGAGGCTTCCGGTCTCGGCATCGACCGAAGTCCCGCCGTAGTAGAAGATGCCCTTGAGGTACGTGGCGAAGCCGACCTGGCCGAAGCAGTTGTAGGCCGCCCAGCCGAGCAGCACCACGCCCCAGCCGATCGCCAGGCCCCCGGCCCCACGCATCGGACGCGTCCGTTCCATCCCCTACCCCCGCCCCTTCGGCCCTCTCCCGACCGTCCACCCAGCCCTCGGTTTCGCCGCCACAGGATGCCACACGGCGCAACGGACCCGGAATCCAGCCCGTTCAACGGGTTCCGGGCCGGGCCCCGTGGATCTCACCGGAGCCCGGCGGGCCCCGTCGTACCCGGGCAGGCCTCAGCGGACGTGCAGCCCGGCCCAGTCGATGCTCCCGCCGGAGGGGCCGGACCCACCGGTGATCGCCAAGGGGCTGTGGTAGGTGGCGTTGACGTCCGCGGCGGAGTTGCGCGGCTGGTCCGGGGCCAGGTTGTCGGCGGTGAGCGACTGCCCCCAGACCGTCCAGATCGTCCAGGGCGTGCGACGAAGGGTGTCCGGCTGGCGGGAGTTGACGGGTACGGCGAAGGACTCGGCCAGCATCCGCGGCTTGTCGTAGGCGGCGAGCCCGTCGTAGTAGCGCTTGGTCCACACCTCGCCGGTGCCGATCGGATGCGCCGGGCTGCCGCTGTAGTCGTCCACTCCGACCACGTCGACGTACTGGGCACCCGGGTAGTAGTCCCACGGGTCCACGCCCGGGGCTCCGTCCCAGGACACCGGGCTCCAGACGAACAGCAGGTTGTGCAGGCCCCTGGTCTCCACCAGGTACTTGTAGGTGATCTTCCACAGCGCCTGGTAGTCGCCCGGCTTCTGGCCCGCCCACCAGAACCGGCTGGAACAGTCCTGGACGTTCATCTCGTGGTACGGGCGCAGCAGCACCGGCACGTCGTGGGCGGCCAGGTAGTCCAGGTGGTCGGCCAGGTAGGACAGGTCGGTGATCAGCGCGCGGTACTCGGGGGTGCCGTCCGCGGCGTCCACGACCCGGCCGAACCAGCCCGGGTCCTTGGCCGCCGGGGAGTTCGAACAGAGCACCCGGTCGAAGGACTTGACGTCCGATCCGGGGTAGGGCTCGTGGAAGGACATGCCGACGATCCCGGCCGGGGCGCCGCCGTTGTCGGGCAGCTCCGTGCTGCTGCCGTCGCAGTTCCGCTGGACGCCGGAGCTGTCGTAGGTGCCGTCGTCGGCCCTCGGGTGGCCGGACCAGACGGCGGTCATCAGGTCGACCGCGTCGTCGGTGTACTGCCAGCCGGTCCGGCAGGTGGGCCAGCGGCCGGCCGAGTAGGAGCGCGGGTTGCCGACGCCCCAGGCGTTCTGGCCGTAGCCGGGGCCGAGGTCGGTCTCCAGGAAGCCGGGCAGCCGGCCGGTGATGTCGGCGGCCTTCTTGTAGTAGTAGCCGACCTGCTTGGTGCCCCGGTAGTCGCCGTACTCGGGGTTGTTGCGCTCGTTGTGCGCCTCGACGTGCTGGCCGATCACCGTGCCGCCGCTCTGCCCGGTGCGGGCCTGGGTCTCCAGGTCGGTGAGGAACTGTTCGACGGCGCGGGCGTTCGGCGAGGCCTTCGGGTCCCGGGCGAGAAGGTCCCGGCCCACGTCCGGCGGCAGGGTGCGCCCGGGGGCGCCGACCGACACCGGCACCCGCGCGGACCCGCCGACGCCGGTCCGGTCGTCGCGGTCCAGCAGCGCGAAGGTGCCCGCGACGACCACGATCCCCGCTGCGGCCAGGACGGCCGACTTCCCGCGCAGGGCACTGGGCAGGGCCACGACCGCTCCTCCGGTTGCTCGCCGGTACCGACCCCCACGGACGCAACCGGAACACGCGTACGAATGACTCCGACGAGAGCCTGCCACACTCCCCCGGTCCCGGCGAACGGATCCGCCGGCACCGGGGCGTCACGGCGGGTCAGCCGGCCGGGGTGCCCTGCGAGCCGGGCGTGGCGGAGCCCGCCGCCTTGGCCCGCTGGAGCAGCTGGCCCTTCACGTGCTCGGCGAACCCGGAGGCCGCCGCCGTCGCGGTGGCGTCAGGGGCGTTGCCGCCCTTCGCCGAGCCCTCGACGGTGAAGTAGGCGTACCGGCCGAGGCTGTTGTGCGTGCTGGTGCAGCCGGGGTTGGCACAGAAGGCCGGAGCGCCCGGCGCGGGCAGGCCCTTGAGCTGGCCCGTGTAGCTCTTCATCGCGGTCTCGGCCTGGATCTTGTGGTCGAAGACCGCGACGCCGACGGTCACCGCGCTGTCGCCGGAGACGTACGTCGCCCGGAGCACCTTCTGGCAGCCCTGGTCGCCGAGCGCCTTGCCGAGCCCGCCGGTGGTGGAGTTGCCGTCCCAGCAGGGCTGGTCGAGCGAGACCACGGTCCGGTTCCAGGTCGCGCCGTTCACCGTCACCTGCATCGCGGAGAACAGCGCCCCCGCGTCCTGCGGCGCCGGGTCGGTGGCGGCCTCCCAGATCGGCTTCGACGGGTCGTCCGGCTGACCGCCCGGGCCCGAGCTCGCGCTCGACGGGCCGGGGGCCGGCTTGCTGGAGGTGGACGAGGTGACGACCGGGCCGGTCTTCTTGGGATCGTCCTTGCCGAGCAGCAGCACACCGCCCGCGACACCGCCGCCCACCAGGACGACGGCGGCCACGATGCCGATGACCTTCATCCGGCGCTTGCGCTTGCCGGCGGCCTCGTTGCGGTCCGCCAGCGCCTGCCAGTCCGGCTCGACGCGCTGCGGCGGCACGGCCTGCTGGGGCGGCTGCTGCTGCCACTGCGGCTGAGGGGCCATCGGCTGACCCGGCTGCGGCTGCGCGACGGGCTGGGGCGCCGGCGGGACGGGCTGGGGCTGGGGCACCGGCGGGACGGGCTGCGGAAGCGGCTGCGCGGACGGCGCCACCGGCCCGTACGAGGCCGGCGGCGGTCCGAAGCCACCGCTCGGCGGCGGCACCGGACCTGGCACCGCCGGCTGCTGATTCTGTGCGCCCCCCGGCCCGGCGGGAGGCGTTCCCTGCGGCCCGTGCCCAGGTACGCCGGTTCCGTCGCTCATGCGCCCAGATCGTAGGGCATCCACCTGACCGTCGATCCGCCCGGTGACCATTCCGTATCGAAACCAGGACGACCGGCGCGCGGATCCGGCCCGTCCGACGCGCCGGCCCGGCTCTCCCGGGGCCCGGTTCCGGCCCGCCCCAGGCGCGGATCCCGACTCCGGACGGACACGAACCACCCCTGCCCCGGCACCGCCGGTCATCGCGCCGACACACCGCGCCGCACTACATGTGGTGTCGCATCACCGAGACACCACTACATGTATGCTCATCCTGCTGTCGATGCAGGGGAACCCGGTGGGAGTCCGGGACTGCCCCGCAGCGGTGTGCGGGCGGCTCCAGCAGCTGTGCCCGCGAGTCCGAGTACCTGCCGACAGCGTGCGCCACGGCCCTCCCGCAGAGGCCGCGCCGGCACTCAGCACCACCCCTCCGGGCCTCGCGGGCGGGCCGGGGAGACACCTCGCGCGGCGCTTCCTCGCGTCCGCGCCGTGCTCCCCTGCCCAGATCGGCCCGGGTGACCCCGATCACGCCGCCGATCGCCGCCAGGAGAGAGCGCCTTGACCACCGCTGCCTCAGCCACCCTGCCCGCCCAGGGCTCCGGTACCGCCTTCACCGACCCGACGGTCTCCGACCCCGGGGGCGCGCTGCTGCGGCTGCTCACCGACCGCAGCGCCGACCTCACCGAGGTCGACCCCGGCCATGTCGCCGCCGCCGCGCTGCGCGGCCGCCACGCCGGCTCGGACTTCGCCGAGCTGCGCGGGCTGGCCGTGGACGCCGCCGCGTCGATGATCGCCGAGGACCCCCAGTACTCGAAGCTCGCGGCCCGCCTGCTCGCCCTGGAGATCGTCGACGAGGCGAACAGCCAGGGCTCGGTCTCCTTCTCCGCCTCGATCGCCGTCGGCCACGCCGAGGGCCTGATCGGCGACACCACCGCGGCCTTCGTCGCCAAGCACGCCGCCGCCCTCGACGCCCTGGTCGACGCCCAGGGCGACGACCGCTTCGAGTACTTCGGCCTGCGCACCGTGCAGTCCCGCTACCTGCTGCGCCACCCGATCACCCGCAAGGTCATCGAGACCCCGCAGCACTTCCTGCTCCGCGTCGCCTGCGGCCTGGCGGTCGGCGACTCCGAGCAGTCGGTGCGCGAGGTGGCCGAGCTGTACGGCCTGATGAGCCGCCTGGAGTACCTGACCTCCTCGCCGACGCTCTTCAACTCCGGCACCCGGCACCCGCAGATGTCCAGCTGCTACCTGCTCGACTCGCCGCTGGACAACCTGGACTCGATCTACAACCGCTACGCGCAGATCGCCCGCCTCTCCAAGCACGCCGGCGGCATCGGCCTGTCGTACTCGCGCATCCGCTCGCGCGGCAGCCTGATCCGCGGCACCAACGGCAAGTCCAACGGCATCGTCCCGTTCCTGCGCACCCTCGACTCCTCGGTCGCCGCCGTCAACCAGGGCGGCCGCCGCAAGGGCGCGGCCTGCGTCTACCTGGAGACCTGGCACGCGGACATCGAGGAGTTCCTGGAGCTGCGCGACAACACCGGTGAGGAGGCTCGCCGGACCCACAACCTCAACCTGGCCCACTGGATCCCGGACGAGTTCATGCGCCGGGTCAACGCCAACGCCGACTGGTCGCTGTTCTCCCCGGCCGACGTGCCCGAGCTGGTCGACCTCTGGGGCGAGGAGTTCGACGAGGCCTACCGCAAGGCCGAGCAGGCCGGCAAGGCCGTCCGCACCATCCCGGCGCAGACCCTCTACGCCCGCATGATGCGCACCCTCGCGCAGACCGGCAACGGCTGGATGACCTTCAAGGACGCCTCCAACCGCGCCGCCAACCAGACCGCGCTGCCGGGCCGCACGGTGCACTCCTCCAACCTGTGCACCGAGATCCTGGAGGTCACGGACGACTCCGAGACCGCCGTCTGCAACCTCGGCTCGGTCAACCTCGGCGCCCACGTGGCCGCCGGCGCCTCGGCCGACGACCTGCTGGGCGCGATGGACTGGGAGCGCCTCGACGCCACCGTCCGCACGGCCGTGACCTTCCTCGACCGCGTGGTGGACATCAACTTCTACCCGACCACCGAGGCCGGCACCTCCAACTCCCGCTGGCGCCCGGTCGGCCTCGGCGTGATGGGCCTGCAGGACGTCTTCTTCAAGCTGCGGATCGACTTCGACTCGGCCGAGGCCAAGCAGCTGTCGACGCTCATCTCCGAGCGCATCATGCTCACCGCCTACGAGCGCTCCGCCGACCTGGCCGAGCAGCTGGGCCGCCACGAGGCCTACGGCGAGACCCGCGCCGCCCGCGGCGAGCTGCACATCGACCACTTCCCGTCGGCCGCCCCGCAGTGGGCGGACCGCTGGACGGCCCTGCGCGCCCGCATCGCCGAGACCGGCCTGCGCAACTCGCTGCTGCTCGCGATCGCGCCGACCGCGACCATCGCCTCCATCGCCGGTGTGTACGAGTGCATCGAGCCGCAGGTGTCCAACCTGTTCAAGCGCGAGACGCTCTCCGGCGAGTTCCTCCAGGTCAACCCCTACCTGGTGCGCGAGCTCAAGGAGCTCGGCGTCTGGGACCAGCAGACCCGCGACGCGCTGCGCGACGCCAACGGCTCGGTGCAGGAGCTGAACTGGCTCCCGGCCGAGGTCCGCTCGCTGTACCGCACCGCCTGGGAGCTGCCGCAGCGCGCGCTGATCGACCTGGCCGCGGCCCGCATGCCGTACCTGGACCAGAGCCAGTCGCTGAACCTGTTCATGGCGGCGCCGACCATCGGCAAGCTCAGCTCGATGTACGCCTACGCGTGGAAGGTCGGTCTCAAGACCACCTACTACCTGCGCTCGCGCCCGGCGACCCGCATCGCCCAGGCCGCCTCCGGTGCCGCCCGCACCGCCGCGCCCGTGCCCGCCAACACGATTCCCGTGGGCACCCCCGCCCTCACGCCGGAGCAGGAAGCCGCCATCGCCTGCTCCCTGGAGAACCCCGAGTCCTGCGAGGCATGCCAGTAATGACCGCCGACGACCGCAAGATGCTGCTCGACCCCGGCTTCGAGCTGACCCTGCGCCCGATGCGCTACCCGTCGTTCTACGACCGGTACCGCGACGCGATCAAGAACACCTGGACCGTCGAGGAGGTGGACCTGCACTCCGACGTCGCCGACCTCGCCAAGCTGAGCGAGGGCGAGCGGCACATGATCGGCCGCCTGGTCGCCTTCTTCGCGACGGGCGACTCGATCGTCGCCAACAACGTCGTGCTGAGCCTCTACAAGCACATCAACTCCCCGGAGGCGCGCCTGTACCTGTCGCGCCAGCTGTTCGAGGAGGCCGTGCACGTCCAGTTCTACCTGACGCTGCTGGACACCTACCTCCCGGACCCGGAGGACCGCGCGGCGGCCTTCGCCGCGGTGGAGAACATCCCCTCCATCGCGCAGAAGGCCAAGTTCTGCTTCAAGTACATGAACGCGGTCGACCACATCGAGTCGCTGCAGACCAAGGAGGACCGGCGGGCCTTCCTGCTGAACCTGATCTGCTTCGCGGCCTGCGTCGAGGGCCTGTTCTTCTACGGCGCGTTCGCGTACGTGTACTGGTTCCGGAGCCGCGGTCTGCTGCACGGCCTGGCGACCGGCACCAACTGGGTGTTCCGCGACGAGTCCATGCACATGGACTTCGCGTTCTCCGTGGTGGACACCGTCCGCGAGGAGGAGCCCGACCTCTTCGACGACGAGATGGCCAAGCAGGTCACGGAGATGCTGGAGGAGGCCGTCGAGGCCGAGCTCCAGTTCGCCCAGGACCTGTGCGGTGACGGCCTGCCCGGCATGAACACCGCGTCGATGCGGGAGTACCTCCAGGCCGTGGCCGACCAGCGCCTGGCGCGCCTGGGCCTGCCGATCCGGTACGGGTCGACCAACCCGTTCGGGTTCATGGAGCTCCAGAACGTCCAGGAGCTGACCAACTTCTTCGAGCGCCGGGTGTCGGCGTACCAGGTCGCGGTCGAGGGCTCGGTGTCCTTCGACGACGACTTCTAAGTCGAATATCGTTCAGCAAAACAGCGGAGCTGCCGTTTACGGCAGCTCCGCTGTCGGTTCTCGGTGCTCGGGGGAAGAGCAGGCATGTCCAAGCTCCAACAGCGTGTGGTCGACGGCCCCTTCGGGCCGATACAGGTCAGTCACGACCGCTGGCCGTCCGTCGTGGCGCGGGTGCAGGGGGCGGGGATGCCCACCGTCACCGTGGTGCCCGACCGCGACCACGGCGCGATGAACATCAACGGCCACAGCGTGCCGACCACCCGGAAGTCCCGCACCCGCACTGCCGTTGTCGGCGACCGCAGCTACGAACTGCGGTCGACCAGCCTGCGCAGGGCGGAGCTGCGGCGCAACGGGACGCTCATCGCCCACGCGCGCGGCACGTTCCGCTCGTACGCCCCCGACCGCACCATCCCCGGCCTGGATGCCGAGGTGTCGTGGTCGCACGGCATCGACCCCACCGATGTCGCGGTCGGACAGGCCATGGTCCTCGCCTTCGGCGCCGGCGGCCCGGGTGCGGTCCTACGGACCATCTTCTTCTGGTACGACAACCTCAGCTGAGGCGAGTGACAGAGTGGTGCCCCGCACGCCACAGCCCGTGCGGGGCACCACTGTCAGGTCAATCGGTCGGAAACTCGCCAGACTTGACCCCCGCGACGAACGAAGACCAGGCCTCAGCCGCGAACAGCAGTACAGGGCCCTCGGGATCCTTGGAGTCCCGAACCGCCGTCGCCATCAACCTGGCCTGTGTCTCAACGCAGTTCCCGCCCTGCCCGCTGTATGTGCTCTTGTGCCACTCGCCGGTCATGACTCACCCATCCCTTGCCCGGAGTTCAGAACTCCTGCCGTACCTGAGCGATCTTGTCGAGACTGTCGGCCGGACTCAAGGCGATTGAGCGGAGCGAGTCGAAGATCAATGTGTACTCATCGATCTCGGCTGGCGTCTCCATGTAGAGCGTCCCTGTCCGATGCTCCACGCAGACCACATCCGAATAGTCCGGCGACGGGAAGCTGAACATCACGAACGATCCCATCAGACCGGCATGGGCACCGGCTCGATCCGGCAAGACTTGAAGCTCCACATAGGGATGCTCGGCCATCTCAACCAGCTTGTCGAGCTGTCCAGCCATCGTCTTCGCTCCACCCACCTGAACACGGAGCGCCGACTCGCCTTCGATCACACAGAGACGCGGAGGGCTGGGCTTGTTGAGCACCTGCTGCCGCTCCATTCGAGCAGTCACCAACACATCTACCTGCTCGGCTGTCAGCCCAGAGGGCTTGGCCTGCATCACCGCGCGAGCATAGTCAGGCGTCTGCAACAAGCCCGAGATCAGCATGTTCTCGAACGACCTGATGTAGTCAGCCGTCTCCTCGTAGTCGATGAAATCCGAGTACGACGGCCGGGCCAGACTCGCCCGCTGCACCCATCCAGGCTCACGACCGCGACGGGCAAGCGCGATCAGCTCCTCGACCCGCCCCTGATCTTCCACTCCATAGAACGTGAGCAGATCCCGCAGTTCGCCGAGCGAGATGCCCAATCTGGCGTTCTCTATCCGACTGATCTTCGAACGATGGCAGCCGATTCGCTCCGCCGCCTCTTCAGGAGACTTGCCTGCCTCATCCCGCAGGCTGACCAGAGCGGCCGCCAACCGCCTGCGACGCACTGTGGGTCGCACTTGGCTCATCTGATGCTCCATCACGCCGATGTGACCCCAGAGCATACTCCTCAAAAAACGATCTTGGAAAATTTCCATCGAGCAAGTTGCACTGAGGCTATGTTCCAGACAATGCTACTCAACGTAGCCCATCAGGCGACACACCGTGATCATTGCGGGCTTTCGCCGAGCATCCCCATGCCTTTTTCAGCCGCTCTCACCTGCACACTCCAGAGGTGGCCCTGCCATGCGCGAACTGACCTGCTGGCTCCCCCGGCACCCCAAGTCCCCCCGCACCGCCCGCCAGGAGCTCCGCTCCTTCCTCCTCCCCCACCCCTCCGCCGAACCCCTCCTCCCGACCGGCGAGTTGCTCCTCTCCGAGCTGGTCACCAACGCCGTCACCCACGCCCGCACCCCGCGCGGGCGCCTGATCTTCGTCCGGCTGCAGCTCCTCCCCCACGGCACCCTCCGGATCGAGGTGCACGACGCCGACGGTGAGAAGCCCGCGCTCCGCCCCTCCTCCCTCACCTCCGAGAGCGGCCGAGGCCTGCTCCTCGTCCGGGAGTTGGCCTCCGAGTGGGGCTGCTGCCCGCGCCGGGGCGGCATCGGCAAGTTCATCTGGTGTCACGTCACCGCCTCCCCCGAGGCGGCCGCCGCGTGAGCGCCGTCCGGGCCGGGATCTCCGGGATCATGCTGCCGACCGTCTTCCCGAGCCTCGACCACGCCCTGCCCGTCCTCTGGGACCAGGTCCGCCGGCGCCCGGTCCGCGCCGCCCACCGGGACTTCATCCGCCTGTGCATCGGCCCGGGCGGCGGCGACGGCGTCGCCGAGTGCCTCTCCCGCAGCGGCCGCTGGAGCGTCACCCTCTACATCGGCGACATGACCGAATGGACCGCCCACCCGATCACCATCACCACCCACTCCCCCTGAACTCTCCCACCCCCGCCCCGCGTTCACGCCGGGCGGGGACGCCGCCCAGGGCTCGGTCCTGACGAACCATCGGAGGAGCCTCAGGGGCGGATCGGAGTTGATCCCGATACCGAACCACCCGCTGCCGAACGGCACCGTGCTCTGGGGCAGGACCGGTCACGACGACGGCTACGCCAACGGCATGTTCGCCACCCGCGACCTGTCCATCCATGCCGTGCGCTCGGCCTCCAGCCTCGGCCTCGACTTCGGCGCCCCGACACCCCTCGCCAACCGCCTGCTGATGGCGGTCCCGGCCCCCTCCGCCCCGCACAACTGAGGCAGTCCCCGAACTCCCCCGCCGACGCCCGGTGTTCCCGCCAGAGGGGGCGGGAACCGGTCCGCGCACTCCACCCGTCCGGCTGAACTCCCCGGCCACACCGGCATCACACGCATGCGCACGACCGACCCCCGGCTACCGTCCGGCGCACAGCCGAACGAAAGGGGTCCCCCGTGACGAGCGGAATCCTGGACTACGAGAGCGACGCGATCCTCCAGCTCATGAGCATGGCCGAGGAGGACTGGACCGAGCAGGAACTCAAGGACGCCCTCCAGCGGGCGATCATGCTGGAGGTGTCGACCATCGCGCCGTACGCCACCGCCCTCTGGTCGATCACCGACCCGGACGCCAGCCAGCCGGTCCGCCACACCATCCACGAGATCATCCTCGACGAGATGTACCACTTCGGACTGGTCTGCAACATGCTCACCAGCATCGGGGGCACGGTCGTCCTCACCGACCCGCTCACCGTCCCGAAGTACCCGGGCGCGCTTCCCGGCGGCGTGAATCCCGGGCTGACGGTCTACCTCGGCGGGCTGACCCGCGACTCGGCACAGCTCTTCTCCGACATCGAGAAGCCCGAGAACCCGCTCGCCTTCGCGGCCGACGGCAACACCATCGGCGCCTTCTACCAGCGCATCGCCAACGTCTTCCCCAAGTTCGCCGACCTCCTCACCGGCCAGCGGCAGGTGACCTCCTCGCCTGGGCCGAACCGCAGGATCACCGCGATGAACACCATCGACGACGTACTGAACGCGATCCACGTCATCCAGAGCCAGGGCGAGGGGACCACGGCCTCCCCGGAGGACCCCTTCCCCAGCGCCCCGGGCGAACTCGCCCACTACTACGCCTTCAAGGAGATCGCCGTCGGCAAGAAGCTGGTCTTCGACGACAGGACCCGGAAGTGGGAGTTCACCGGCGCCGACGTCCCGCTGCCGGACACCTCCCCGGTCGCCCGGGTGCCCAAGGGCGGCTGGCCCCGCGCGGGCGACCCCAACTCGCCCGACCAGCCCACCGCCAAGCTCCTGGACGCCTTCAACCAGCAGTACAGCGACATGCTGCGCGCCCTCGAAAAGGCCTGGAGCGACGACCCCTCCGCGATCGGCGGCGCGATCGGCCTGATGTTCCAGATGCGCGACACGGCCCAGCAGATCACCGTCGTGAAGCTGCCCGCCGACCCCCGCTCCACCTACGGCCCGGAGTGGCTCCTCGTGTGACCGGACGACTCGGAGGCCAGTGCGGACCGCGCCGCACCGGCCTCCGACTGACGATCAGGCCCTACTCGTTCGGCACGGTCGCGTACTTCGCCGTGCCCTCGGCCATCTGCTTCAGGGCGTCCTTGCGGTCCCGCTTCGACAGCTTGTCGATGTAGAGGGTGCCGTACAGGTGGTCGGTCTCGTGCTGCAGGCAGCGGGCGAAGAAGCCGGTGCCCTCCACGCGGATCGGCTCGCCGTCCTTGTCGACGCCGGTCACGGCCGCGTAGTCCGGGCGCGGCAGCTCGGCGTAGGCGGTCGGGACGGACAGGCAGCCCTCGTTGCCGTCGTCGAGCACCCGGCGGCGGTCGGCCGGGTACTCCTCCAGCTTCGGATTGATCACGTGGCCGATGTGGCGCACGCCCTCGTCGTCCGGGCAGTCGTAGACGAAGACCTTGAGGTCGACGCCGATCTGGTTGGCGGCCAGGCCCACGCCCTCGGCGGCGTACATCGACTGGAACATGTCGTCGATCAGCGCGGACAGTTCGCCGTCGAACACGGTGACGTCCTTGACCTCGCGGTGCAGGACGGGGTTGCCGACCACGGTGATCGGGCGGGCGGTGCCCTTGCTGAGGTCGGGCTCCTCACCGATCACCTTCGCGGGGGCCTCGGGCGCCGTCCCCTCCACGTCGTGCTCGTGCTCGTGGTCGTGCTGCTCCGCCATGTCTTCCGCTTCCATAGGTCCTACGCGTACCTCACCAGGGTACTCAGCACACTTCTTCGAGATCCCGGTAAGCCCGGGTTCCGGGGGCGGCAGCGACCCAGCGGTCCAGCAGCACCCGGACCAGGTGCGCCGGGGCCGCGATCCCGCACTCCCGCTCGACCAGCCAGGACATCCCGGCCGCACCGCCCTGGCTGAGGTGGCTGAGGTGCCCGGGGTGGGCGGCGTCGCCGTCGTCGTGCGGGTCGTGGTGGGCGACGACGCCGTCGTCCGAGGCCATCCGGCTCTCCGAGCAGGCGCGGCACAGCAGCCGCACCGAGGAGGTCCAGTCCTCGGCCGCGTACCCGGCCTCGGCGACCAGCCGCTCCAGGGCGTCCCGGTCACCGGCCGTGGCGGCCTGCAGCAGCACCACGTAGGTCGGCACCGGGGAGGGCGCCCACAGCTCGATCTCGTCGAAGACGGGGTAGGCGACGCCGTCGGTGACCCGCTCGCCGTGCGGGGCGCCGTCGTGCAGCACCACCTCGCCCCAGCGGCGGCCGGAGGAGGGCAGCGGGATGGACAGCACCTCGATCCGGGCCGGGTCGAGCCGGCGGCCCCACACCACCTCGGACTCGCCGTCCGGGGACAGCCGCACGGGGGTGGTGCCGAGGTCCAGGCTGACCGGGCCGTCCCCGCCGGGGCCGCCGGGCAGCTTGAGCCCGTAGGCCTGCCAGGCGCGGCGGGCCAGCGGCCAGTCCTGGAGCGCGGTGGCGGTGATGCCGAGGTTCCACCAGTCGGGGGCGCCGTGCTCGCGGTCCAGCAGGGCGACGGCGCGCAGGCCGGCCGAGCGGGCCTGCTCCCAGTCGCGGCGGAACTTGTGCAGCAGGGCGAGGTTGAACCAGGAGTCCGACAGCCAGGGCTCCAGGTCGGCGGCCATCACCAGCAGGGCGCCGGCGTCCTCGTAGCGGCCGTCGCCGATCAGCGTGAAGGCCCGGTCGGTCGTCTGCCGCCAGGTGGCGGACGGCCGGTGCCGTGCCCGGTGGAAGATCCTCACGTTCGTCCCTGCCGTCGTCGTCCGCTCAAGTCCCGTACCGCCGGGCCCGTCCCGTCCTCGACGGAGCCCGGGTCCCGGTGTTCCGGGTCGGTGTTCCACGCTACGACCGCATCCAACCACGCCCGCCCCCGCCCGCGCTCCCCACCGCCGAGGTTGGGGCCCGCCCCTCCCCAGCCTGCCCGCCGCGGCGCGCCTCCTCAACCCCGGACGGCCGCCGCTCGACCGCACTGCGGGCCGGGCCCGCGCATGAGGGCCCCGGAGGCCCCGCCCGGCCCCGACGTGCCCGGGGCCGTACCCGCCGCAGCCCAGGAACGGCCCGCCGTGCCCCGCCGCAGCCCAGGGACGGCCCCGCCTCAGCCCCGGCCCTGCCCGCCGACCCGGACGAGCGCGTCCACCACCCGGGCGTCGTAGACCCTCCCCCGCCCCAGCCGCAGCACCTCCAGCGCCTCCAGGCGCCCCACCGCCTCGCCGAGCCCCCGGCCGCGGGCGGCGGTCAGCAGGTCGTCGTGGGCGTTGGCGACCCGGATGATCCGGGCCGCGAGCGGCACCGGCCGCTCGCCGCCGGCCGGCCCCTGGCAGGGGTCGGCCAGTCGGGCGACCTGCTCGGCGACCTGCCGGGGCACCCCGGTACGGCTGATGACCTCGCTGCCGAGCCGGGCGATGCGCTGCTGCTCGGCGCAGGACAGCAGCGCGGTGGCGCCGTCCGGCACCGGTTCGACCAGGGACAGCTGACCGACGTCGTGCATCAGCGCCGCGTACTCCAGCAGGGCGAGCTCGCGGGTGCCCAGACCCAGCTCGCGGCCGAGCGCGCACGCCGTGTCCGCGACCCGGCGCGCGTGCCCGTGCGGGGTGTAGCCGGCGACCTCGGTGGCCCGGGCCAGGCTGGCGATGGTCTGCCCGGTGGTGGCCCGCACCGCCGCGGCCCGCCGGAAGGAGATCTGGGCGAGCAGCAGCGGGGTGCAGAACAGCGGCAGCGCCCACAGCCCGACCTCGCCGGCCGCGAGGCTGACCAGCATCCCGGTGGCGACGATCGCCGAGCCGATGCCGAACAGCGAGCGCAGCTCGTCGTCCAGCGCGGCCGGGAACCGCAGCCCCTTGGCGGAGGCGCGCAGCAGCGCGGCCAGGGTCGCGTCGCAGAGCGCGGCCAGCGCGGCGACGGCGGTCAGGAACACCCCGTAGGCCGGGCCCTCGGGCGAGAAGCGGTCGACCAGGCCGCCGTTGTAGAGCGGTTGGAAGACGGCCGCGGCGAAGCCGACCGCGAGCAGCCGGCGGGCGGCGCTGTCACGCCGGGCCGGGTCGGCCCAGGGCGGGCGCCGGTACGGACGCCCGGGGAGGTGCGGGGCGAGGCCGGGCAGCCAGCCCAGCAGCAGGCCGATCCCGGTGACCGCGACCACCTGGAGGGTGCCGTGGGCGGTCGGCACCCCGCGCAGCGGCCCGAGCAGGGCGTACGCCAGCGCGCCGGCGGCGCCGATGGGCGCCTGCTCACGGTCACCCGGAAGGGTGATCCGGACGCACTCGCCGAGCGCGATCAGCCCGGCGAACGCCAGCGCGATACGCGGTTCGGCGACCCCGCGCGCCGCGACCGCGCCGAGCGCGAGCGCCAGCAGCGCGGCGGCGGCCACGTGCATCGCGCGGGCGGTGCTCCCCCGCGCTGCACGGATGCGGGCGGCCCGGCCGGGTGCCGCGGCCACGCGCCCGGAGCCGGTCACGACTTCCCGGCCGCGGCGGCGGCCCCGCCCTGGGCTGGCACCCGGCGGGGCGCCGCCCGCACCGGCTCGGGCACCCCGAGCGGGATGTCCGGCACGGCCCGTACGCAGTCCTCCGGGTGCACCACGGGCTGCCAGTCGTGCACGGCCAGGGCGTCGATCAGCGCCCGCACCATCACCGGGTCGAACTGGCTGCCGGAGCAGCGCTCCAGCTCGGCGACCGCCTCGGTGACGGGGCGGCCGCGCCGGTAGGAGCGGGTGGAGGTCATCGAGTCGAAGGCGTCGGCGACGGAGATGATCCGGGCGAACTCGGGGATCTGCTCGCCGGCCAGCCCGCTCGGGTAGCCTCGCCCGTCCATCCGCTCGTGGTGGTGCAGGATCCCGGAGTGCGCCTCGCCGAGGAAGTCGATCCCGCGCACCAGCTCGTACCCGTACACCGGGTGGACCTCCACCGCGCGGCGTTCGTCCTCGCTGAGGGGACCGTTTCTGCGCAGCAGCTCGGTGGCCACCCCGAGCTTGCCGACGTCGTGCAGGATCCCGGCGAAGCGCAGGGTGCGCAGCCGCTCGGGCTCCATGCCCAGCTGAGTGGCGATCAGCACCGAGGCCCGGCCGACCCGTTCGCTGTGCCCGCGGGTGTACGCGTCCTTGATCTCCACCGCCTGCACCAGCGACTGCACGGTGGCCTGGTGGGCGTCCCGCTCGCGCTGGCCCTGGGCGAACACCCAGGCCGAGATGGACAGCGGCAGCAGCGCCAGCAGCGCGGCGAACGCCCCGTACGGGCCCTGCCAGAGCACCGCGACCATCAGACCGCCGGCCGCGTGCACCAGCACCGGCAGCCCGCACACCGCGCAGGCTCCGCGCAGCACCTCACCGGTCCGCCGCCCCTCGCTGAGCACCACCATGACGCCCACCACCAGCCCGTTGACCAGGCAGAACGCGGCGACGGCGGCGAAGCCGGGCAGCAGCGCGGCCGGGAAGCGGGAGCCGAGCAGCAGTTGCGGGCCGTGCAGCAGGTGGAAGGCGACGGAGGCGGCGAAGGCGCACAGCGCGAGCTGGGAGCCGTTGAACAGCTGGCGTTCGCGGCAGCCGGGGCCGGTCGGGCCGCCGAGCAGCGCGGCCGGGGCGGCGACCAGGGCGGCGGCGGCCGGCGGGAGCATCAGCACCCCGGCGAACAGCACCGGGAAGAAGGCGTTCACACCGGGGCGGGCCGACGCCCGTTCGGCGGGCACGGGGCGGCGCAGCAACCGGCGCAGCAGGAGCGAGCAGGGGGTCGGCAGGCCCTGGGCGAGCGACTCCCAGCAGCCGTGCAGGAAGCCCAGCAGTCCGGCCTTGGGCCAGTCCGCCGGGTGGCCGAGCCAGTGCGGCATCCCGGGCGTGACGGACTGCGGCAGCAACGGCAGCAGGCAGCAAAGGGCCGCCACCGGAACGGCCGTCAGATAGCGTGCCGCTCCCCGCGGCAGGGTCGCGCCTCCACTGTCGTTAGCGATCTCGACCTCCCCGCGTCCGGGCCCCGTGTGCCTCAGCGCGCCGGTGGGTGACCGGCGGTGAGCGTCCGTCAGGAGGATAGGCCGCCGTCCGGGCACGGGGACGCATGATCGCGCAATGGCGCAGTTGGCGCACCGCCAACTCACCCGAACGAGTGAGGGCGCATGCGAGCAGAACAGGAGCGGCCCCGGGAGCACGCGCTCCCGGGGCCGCCGAACTCCTGGTCCGAACCGTTTCGCCCGCCCTCACCGGCGGGCCGCACGGCCACCCGCGGACTACTCCGCGGGGGCTCCGGCCTCGACCGGCGCACCGGGGCGCGTGGCCGACTCATCGGACGCGCCGTCCTGCGCCCCGTCCTGCGCCCGCTCCTGTGCCCCGCCCTGCGCGAGCCTGGGCGCCGGGCGGGCCGCCTCGGCGCGCACCTCGACCGAGGAGTCCACGGCGACGACCACCGGCTCGCCCGGGCGCTGCCCGGCCCGGATCGAGTCGATCCTGGCCAGGACCTTGCCGCGCAGGTCCGCCGGGGCGTCGTCACAGCCGCAGGAACGCTTGATCAGCGCCTTGATCGCCTGCTCCAGCCCGTACTGCTTCAGGCAGGGCGAGCACTCCTCGAAGTGCACGCGCAGCTTGGCGCAATCGCCCTCGGCCATCTCGTTGTCGAGGAATTCATAGAGGTGGTCGAGGACCTCGCCACACTCGGTTTCGTGCGGATCGCCGCAGCTCATGAGCCCGAGCCCTTCGCTTCCTGCCCTGCCCCGCTGCCGGCCGGAACCAGCCCGCGCTCACGGGCGTAATCCTCCAGCATGCCGCGCAGCTGCCGGCGGCCGCGGTGCAGCCGGGACATCACCGTACCGATGGGAGTACCCATGATGTCCGCGATCTCCTTGTACGCAAAGCCTTCTACGTCCGCGAGATAGACGGCGATCCGGAATTCCTCCGGAATGGCCTGGAGCGCGTCCTTCACATCACTGTCGGGGAGGTGGTCGAGCGCCTGGGTCTCGGCCGAGCGCAGACCGGTCGACATGTGCGACTCGGCCCTGGCCAGCTGCCAGTCCTCGATCTCCTCCGCCGCGGTGCGCTGGGGCTCGCGCTGCTTCTTGCGGTACGAGTTGATGAACGTGTTGGTGAGGATGCGGTACAGCCAGGCCTTGAGGTTCGTACCCTCACGGAACTGGTGGAAGGACGCGTACGCCTTCGCGAACGCCTCCTGGAGCAGGTCCTCCGCGTCCGCGGGATTGCGCGTCATGCGCAGCGCCGCGGAGTACATCGGGTCGAGGTACCCCAGGGCGTCGCGTTCGAAGCGCTCCCGCCGGGCCTCCTCGGACTCCTCCGCCGACACCCGGAAGGTGTCCTCACCGATCGCCTCGGCCAGCTCCTCACCGGTGAGCGCCTCGCCCGCAGGCAGGGCCTCGTCCGGGCCACGGCCCGGATCGGCCTCGTGCTCGGTCCCGACGACCGGACCCACCTCCTCGGCATGACGGGCACGGCCCACGGCGGGCCGCCCAGAAATGGAGGATATCGGGCTGACGGGCTTCTCGCCCGCGTCAAGCCACTCCGACCAGGAGGGGGCGAACGCCGCGGTGGCCTCGCGCTCCTCAGGCCGTTCGGGGCACGCGATCGAACCCATCTGCCCTGCCTCTCACCGGTGACTCCTGCTGACGGAGACGACAACCACCCCGGCCCCGCCCGCATTCCCGCCCCGGCCCTCCATTCACTCGCACGAGTGAGCGAGCGGAAACGCCCTGCTCACAGCAGCGGGACCACGGCGGCGGGATCACAGCAGCGGGACCCCGGCGGCTCGGTCACACCAGCCCGAGCACCCAGTCCCCCACCGCCGAGCAGATCAGCCCCAGCACCTCCTCCTGCCCCACCGCCGCCCGCTTGGGCACCTCGAAACCGTGGTTGCCGTACGGCAGCCCCACCAGCTCGTGCCCCTCCGGCAGCTCCGGGAACTCCTCCGGCCCGCCGAACGGATCCGCCGCGCCCTGCACCACCAGCGTCGGCAGCCCCGACTCCAGCAGCTCCTCCGCCCGGCTCTTCTCCGGCTTGCCCGGCGGGTGCAGCGGGAACGCCAATGCCACCACCCCGACCGCACCGGTCGCCGCGCCCGTCCGGCAGGCCACCCGCGCCCCCGCGCTGCGCCCGCCGACCACCAGCGGCAGCCCCTGCCCGGCCAGCCGCTCCGCGACCGGCCGCCAGCCGAGGTCCAGCGTCCTCGGCGCCGGGCCCAGCTTCCTGCCCGCCACCCGCCAGGGCTGCTCGACCAGCGCCACGGTGATCCCGCGCTCCGGCAGCCGCTCGGCCAGCGCCACCAGGTCCCGCGCGCCGATCCCGCCGCCCGCGCCGTGCCCCAGTGCCAGCACCGCCCTCGCGGCGTCCGCCCGGTGGTGGGTGATCCGGGCGTCCCCGGCCTCCGTGGCGACGAGTTCGGAGGTGGTCATCTCAACGGCTCCCAACGACGTTCAGAACAGTGTGGTCTCGTACTCGACCTCGACCCACGGCTCCTTGAGCTCCGGGCCGTTGTTGCGGATGTTGCCCACCGCCGGCGACACCGGCGTGGCCAGCAGCGCCCCCGGCGGCGGGGGTATCAGCAGCCGGCGCAGCTCGTCCGGGTCGTCCAGCCCCGGATCCAGCCACTCGCCCCAGGAGTCGCGGTCGAGGAACAGCGGCATCCGCTCGTGGATCGGCGCCAGCACCTCCTCGGCGTCCGTGGTGACGATCGTGAAGGTCACCAGCCAGGCCTGCGGGTGCCCCGGCGGCACCGCCCGGTTGCGCCAGAACTCGTACAGCCCGGCCAGCGCCAGCGGACCGCCGTCCGCCCGGGAGACGAAGAACGGCTTCTTGCGCGCCTTCCCCCGCTCGCCCGGCAGCGTCTGCCACTCGTAGTAGCCGTCCACCGGCAGGATGCACCGGCGCGAGGAGAAGGCCTGCCGGTACGCGGGCTTCTCGTGCACCGTGTCCGACCGCGCGTTGATCATCTTCACCGCCGTCTCGGCGGAGTTCGACCACTGCGGCACCAGCCCCCAGCGCAGCGCCCGCAGCTGCCGCACCGGCCGCGCCGCCCCCTTCGCCGGCCGCTCCAGCACCACGAAGGCGCTGTTGGTCGGCGCCACGTTCCAGTTCGGGTCCAGGGACTCCTCAGGATCCCAGAACTCCACGTCGAACAGTTCGACGAGGTCCTCGGGCTTGCTGCTGGCTGCGAAGCGACCGCACATGCGGGCCAGCTTGCCACGCCGCCCGCCCTCACCACTTCCTCATCCACGGAGCAGAACCGCCCGCTCCCGCCCGCCCGTCCCCGCATGGGAGGCTGCCCCGAACGGCCCAACGCAGCGAACGGAGGCGCAGACCCCGCGATGAACCCGAACAACCAGAACCTCGGCGAACTGTGGGACCGGGTCACCGGCACCCAGGCCGCCCCGCCCGGCTGGCTCGTCCTCGCCACCGGCTGCGCCGCCCTGCTCACCGTCCTCGCCAGGCCCCTGTGGCACGTCGCCCGCAACGCCGTCACGATCGCCCACGAGGGCGGCCACGGCCTCGCCGCGCTCGCCACCCGCCGCAGGCTCGCCGGCATCCGGCTGCACTCCGACACCTCCGGCCTCACCCTCTCCTACGGCCGCCCCACCGGCCCCGGCATGATCCTCACCGCCGCCGCCGGCTACACCGCCCCCGCCCTGCTCGGCCTCGGCTGCGCCGCCCTGCTCGCCGCCGACCGGATCACCCTGCTGCTGTGGCTGGCCGTCGCCCTGCTGCTGGCCCTGCTCATCCGCGTCCGCAACGCCTTCGGCCTGTTCATCGTCCTGATCGCCGGCGGCGCCTTCTTCCTGGTCTCCTGGTTCGGCAGCGCCCAGGTTCAGGCCGGCTTCGCCTACCTCGGCTGCTGGTTCCTGCTGTTCGGCGCGGTGCGCCCGGTCCTGGAGCTCCAGCACCAGCGCCGCATCGGCTGGGCGCGCGACTCCGACGCCGACCAACTCGCCCGGCTCACCCACGTCCCCGCCCTGGCCTGGGTCGCCGTCTTCCTGCTGATCGCCCTCGCCTGCCTCGCCCTGGGCGCCAGCTGGCTGCTCCAACCCCTGTAACGCTCACCATGCGGCCGTCGCCGGGTCCGTTCCGGTACGGCCCCTAGACTGGCCCCCATGACCGAGACCCCGTGGCCCGCCCCCGTCGCCACCGCCCCCGTCGACGCCACCGTCACCATCCCCGGCTCCAAGTCGGTCACCAACCGGGCCCTGGTGCTGGCGGCGCTCGCCGACGGGCCCGGCTGGGTGCGCCGGCCGCTGCGCAGCCGCGACTCCCAGCTGATGGCCGACGGCCTGCGCGCCCTCGGGGTCACCATCGAGGAGAAGGTCAACAACGACTCCGGCGGCACCGGCGGCGGCGAGGCCTGGCGGGTCATCCCCGCCCCCGTGCTGCGCGGCCCCGCCAACGTCGACGTCGGCAACGCCGGCACCGTCATGCGCTTCCTGCCCCCGCTCGCCGCCCTCGCCGACGGCCCGGTCCACTTCGACGGAGACCCGCGCAGCCACGAACGCCCCCAGCACGGCGTGATCAACGCCCTGCGCGCGCTCGGCGCCCGGATCGACGACGGCGGCCGCGGCAGCTTCCCGCTCACCGTCCACGGCACCGGCGGCCTCGACGGCGGCCCGGTCGAACTGGACGCCTCCTCCTCGTCCCAGTTCGTCTCCGCCCTGCTGCTCTCCGGCGCCCGCTACAACCACGGCGTCGAGGTCCGGCACGTCGGCGGCCCCGTCCCGTCGCTGCCGCACATCCGGATGACCGTCGAGATGCTGCGCCTGGCCGGTGCCCAGGTCGACGCCCCCGAGGACGGCGGCGAGAAGGACGTCTGGCGGGTCACCCCCGGCGCCCTGCTCGGCCGCGACCTGGTGGTCGAGCCCGACCTGTCCAACGCCGCCCCGTTCTTCGCCGCCGCCCTGGTCACCGGCGGCCGGGTGACCGTGCGCGACTGGCCCAAGCACACCACCCAGCCCGGCGACCAGCTGCGCGACCTCTACACCCGGATGGGCGGCGCCTGCGAGTTCACCGACGAGGGCCTGCAGTTCACCGGCAGCGGCCGCATCCACGGCATCGAGGCCGACCTGCACGACGTCGGCGAGCTCACCCCGGTGATCGCCGCCGTCGCCGCCCTCGCCGACTCCGAGTCCCACCTGTACGGCATCGCCCACCTGCGCCTGCACGAGACCGACCGGCTCGCCGCCCTCGCCAAGGAGATCAACGACCTCGGCGGCGACGTCAGCGAGACCGAGGACGGCCTGCGGATCCGCCCGCGCGCCCTGCGCGGCGGCGTCTTCCACACCTACGAGGACCACCGCCTGGCCACCGCCGCCGCGGTGCTGGGCCTCGCCGTGCCCGGCGTCGGGGTGGAGAACGTGGCCACCACCGCCAAGACCCTGCCCGACTTCCCGACGATGTGGGCGGAGCTGCTCGGCGAGGGCGCGGGCGGCGACGGCGGATCGGCGACGGACGCCTGAGCGGAGACTGGAACCATGCGCCGCTACGGCAAGGACGCCGACGAGGACGACATCCGCAACCGCCCCGCCCGCCGGGGCTCCCGGCCGCGGACCCGGATCCGGCCCAAGCACGAGGACGCCGCCGAGGCGATGGTGCTGACCGTCGACCGCGGCCGGATCACCTGCCTGGTCGACCCGGGGACCAAGCAGGAGCGCCAGGTCGTCGCCATGAAGGCCCGCGAGCTGGGCCGCAAGGGCGTCGTCGTCGGCGACGTGGTCAACCTGGTCGGCGACCTCTCCGGGGACACCGACACCCTCGCCCGGATCGTCCGGGTCGAGGAGCGCAGCTCCGTGCTGCGGCGCACCGCGGACGACGACGACCCGTACGAGCGGATCGTCGTCGCCAACGCCGAGCAGCTGGCCATCGTCACCGCGCTGGCCGACCCGGAGCCCCGCCCCCGGCTGGTCGACCGCTGCCTGGTCGCCGCCTACGACGCGGGCATGGAACCGCTGCTGGTGCTCACCAAGTCCGATCTCGCCCCGGCCGAGCCGCTGCTGGAGTCGTACGCCCCGCTCGGCATCAAGTACGTCGTCACCCGCCGGGACGAGCTGGAGACCACCGGCGCCGAGGCCGTCCGCGAGCACCTGCGCGGACTGTCCACGGTGTTCATCGGCCACTCCGGCGTCGGCAAGACCACCCTGGTCAACGCCCTCGTCCCGGACCGCCGGCGGCAGACCGGCCACGTCAACGCCGTCACCGGCCGCGGCCGGCACACCACCGTCTCCGCCCTCGCCCTGCGGCTTCCCCCGCCGCCCGGCGCCAAGCCCGGCTCCCGCAAGGCGCTCGACACCGGCTGGGTGATCGACACGCCCGGCTTCCGCTCCTTCGGCCTCTCCCACATCGACCCGTCCCGGGTCATCCACGCCTTCCCCGACCTGGAGCCCGGCACCGTCGACTGTCCGCGCGCGTGCAGCCACGACGAACCGGACTGCGCCCTGGACGCCTGGGTCGCGGACGGCCACGCGGAGGCCGCCCGGCTCTACTCGCTGCGCCGCCTGCTGTCCAGCAAGGAGGCCCGCGAGGGCGACTGACGGCTCTGCCGTCCCTTGGGTTCGTGGCCCGTTCGAGGTGTCGGACCGGTCCTCCCTGGCGATCATAGGAAAGTCGGGCCGGGCGCGGCCCGTCCGTCGATCGACTGGGAGGGCACACGATGGCATGGGCCCTGGTGGTCCTGGCCGGCCTGCTGGAGACCGGTTTCGCGATCAACCTCAAGCTCAGCGAGGGCTTCACAAAGCTCTGGCCCACCATCAGCTTCTGCGTGTTCGCGCTCGGCAGCTTCGGGCTGCTCACCCTCTCGCTGAAGAGCCTGCCGGTCGGCCCCGCCTACGCGGTGTGGACCGGCATCGGCGCGGCCGGCACCGCGGTCTACGGCATGGTCTTCCTGGACGAGACCACCTCGGTGCTCAAGCTGGTCTCCATCTCCCTGGTGATCACCGGCGTGATCGGCCTCCAGCTCAGCGGCACGGCCCACTGAGCCTGTGCTCGCCCACCGGGACGGGGCCCCGCACTGAGCTAGGGTTTCCGACATGGCCGACTACCACGACGATCTCCGACTCGCCCACGTCCTCGCCGACTCGGCCGACTCGGTCACCCTGGAGCGCTTCCGCGCCCTCGACCTGAAGATCGAGACCAAGCCGGACCTGACCCCGGTCAGCGACGCCGACAAGGCCGCCGAGGAGCTGGTGCGCAGCGTGCTCCAGCGCGCCCGCCCGCGCGACGCCGTCCTCGGCGAGGAGTTCGGGCTGCAGGGCTCGGGCCCGCGCCGCTGGGTGATCGACCCGATCGACGGCACCAAGAACTACATCCGCGGCGTCCCGGTGTGGGCCACCCTGATCGCCCTGCTGGAGGACGGCCCGGACGGCGTCGAGCGCCCGGTGGTCGGCATCGTCTCCGCCCCGGCGCTGCAGCGCCGCTGGTGGGCGGCCAAGGGCCTGGGCGCGTACGCGGGCCGCAGCCTCGCCAAGGCCTCCCGGATCCACGTCTCCGGCGTCTCCCGGATCGAGGACGCCTCCTTCTCGTACTCCTCGCTCACCGGCTGGGAGGACCGCGGGCGCCTCGACCCGTTCCTGGACCTCACCCGGGCCTGCTGGCGCACCCGCGCCTACGGGGACTTCTGGTCCTACATGATGGTCGCCGAGGGCGCCGTGGACGTCGCCGCCGAGCCCGAGCTGTCGCTGTGGGACATGGCCGCGCCCTGCATCGTGGTCGAGGAGGCGGGCGGCCGCTTCACCGGCCTGGACGGCGTCCCCGGCCCCGGCGGCGCCGACGCGGTGGCCAGCAACGGCCTGCTGCACGAGGAGACCCTGCGGCGCCTGTCCGTCTGAGCCCCCGACGCACGCGGTTGCGGGCCCTGTGACCAGTGGGAGCTGGTCACAGGGCCCGCCGCTCTTCCGGTCCGGCTACTGCTTGCGCAGTTCCCGGACCGCCGCCTCCAGCCGCTGCCCGTAGTCGGCGTCGGCCTTGCGGAAGTTGTCGATCGCCCGCTCCACGATGTCCTCGCGGTCGGCCGAGACCTTGGCGATGAAGCCCGCCAGGTTGGCGATCAGGCGCTGCTTCTCCTCCTCGGAGAACAGCCGGTAGAGGTTGCCCGCCTGCACGAAGTCGTCGTCCTCGGCGTGCGAGGGCGCCGCGTGGGTGCCGGTGTGGCCGTCGAGCGCGGTCGCGGCCCACAGCGGACGGCCGGTCTGCACCGGGCCGCCGAAGCTGTTCGGCTCGTAGTTCTTCTGCCGCCCGTGCCGACCGTCGTACAGGTGCCCGTCGCGTCCGTTGGTGCGGGCCTCGGTCGCGTGCGGGCGGTTGACCGGCAGGTGGTCGGCGTTGATGCCGACCCGGTAGCGGTGGGCGTCGGCGTAGGCGAACAGCCGGCCCTGGAGCATCTTGTCCGGGGACGGGCCGATGCCGGGCACGAAGTGCGCCGGGGAGAACACCGACTGCTCGACCTCGGCGAAGACGTTGTCGGGGTTGCGGTTGAGCTCCAGCCAGCCGATCTCGATCGGCGGGTAGTCGGCGTGCGGCCAGACCTTGGTCAGGTCGAAGGGGTTGAAGCGGTAGGTGGCCGCGTCGGCCGCCGGCATGATCTGGACCTGCACCGTCCAGCTGGGGAACTCGCCGCGCTCGATCGCCTGGCGCAGGTCGCGCTGGTGGCTGTCCGGGTCCTCGCCGGCGAGCTTGTTGGCCTCGGCCTGGGTGAGGTTGCGGATGCCCTGGTCGGTCTTGAAGTGGTACTTGATCCAGAAGTGCTCGCCGGCCTCGTTCTGCCACTGGAAGGTGTGCGAGCCGAAGCCGTCCATGTGCCGGTAGCTGGCCGGGATGCCGCGGTCGCCGAACAGCCAGGTCACCTGGTGGGTGGCCTCGGGCGACAGGCCCCAGAAGTCCCAGACGTTGTCGGCCTCCTGCGACCCGGTGTACGGGTCGCGCTTCTGGGTGTGGATGAAGTCCGGGAACTTGATGGCGTCCTTGATGAAGAACACCGGGGTGTTGTTGCCGACGAGGTCGTAGTTGCCCTCCTCGGTGTAGAACTTCAGCGCGAAGCCGCGCGGGTCGCGCACCGCGTCGGCCGCGCCGAGATTGCCGGCCACGGTGGAGAAGCGCAGGAAGACCTCGGTCTGCTTGCCGACCTCGGACAGGAAGGCCGCGCGCGTCCAGGGGGTCACGTCGGCGGTCACCGTGAAGGTCCCGTACGCGCCCGCGCCGCGGGCGTGCACCACGCGCTCCGGGATCCGCTCGCGGTTGAAGTGCGCGAGCTTCTCGAACAGCAGCTGGTCCTGGATCAGGGCCGGGCCGCCGACACCGGCGGTCTCGGTGTTCTGGTTGTCGGCGACGGGGGCGCCGGCCTCCGTGGTGAGCGTCGGGCGCAGCTCGTCCTGCGTGGTCATTACGGGTTGCCTCCGAGGAATCCGGTCGTGATGACACGATCCTAACTTGGACTTTGTCTAAGTCAATACTGGAACCAATCTCAGAGCGTGACTTACTCTGGTGTCATGAGTGACCTGCTGGAGAGACTGCGCGGACGCGGCTGGCGGCTGACCTCGCAGCGCCGGGTGGTGGCCGAGGTCCTCGACGGCGAGCACGTCCACCTCACCGCGGACGAGGTGCACGCCCGCGCCGCCGGCCGCCTGCCCGAGATCAGCCGCGCCACCGTCTACAACACGCTCGGCGAACTCGTCGCCCTCGGCGAAGTGCTGGAGGTCGCCACCGACGGGCGCGCCAAGCGCTACGACCCCAACGCCCACCGCGCCCACCAGCACCTGGTCTGCTCCGGCTGCGGCGCGGTCCGCGACGTCCACCCCCACGGCGACCCGCTCGCGGCCCTGCCCGCCGCCGAACGCTTCGGCTTCGCCGTCACCACCGCCGAGGTCACCTACCGCGGCCTGTGCCCCGACTGCCGGCCCTGACCTGCCGGCCCTGCCCCGCCGGCCGCCTGACCGCCGTTCCCGACGCCCCGCTCCGGGGGAACGACTACGCGCTCAGCTCCGCGTGCAGCGCGCCCAGCAGGCGCCCGGCCCGCTCCGCGACCTCGGCCGGCCCGTAGTCGATCGCCCGCCGGCACCAGTTCTCGGCCTGCACCGGCTCGCCCCGGCGCAGCGCCAGCAGCGCCAGGCGCAGCGCCGCCCGCCCGTGCCCGGCGTCGGCGGCCCGGGTGTACCAGAGCATCGCCTCCGCCTCGCTGTCCTGCCGGGCCAGCAGCAGCCCCAGGTTGAACGCGGCGCTGCGGCTGCCCGCCTCGGCGGCCCTCCGGTACCAGCTCTCGGCGATCTCCAGCGCCCCGCGCTCGGCCGCCCGCACGCCCATCCGCACCTGCGCCCGGCGGTGACCGGCGTCGGCCGCCAGCGCGTACCAGTGCTCGGCCTCGGCGTCCGCGTCCCCGCGCCGGTCCAGCACCGAGGCCAGCCGGAACGCGCCCTCCGCCGAACCGCCGGCCGCGGCCTGCCGGTAGCGCTCCAGGGCGCCCGGCAGGTTGCCGCGCTGCTCCTGGGCGACCGCCAGCTGCAGCGCCGCCTCGCCGTGGCCCTCGGCGGCCGCCCGCGCGTACCACTCCTGGGCCTGCCGCGCCTCGCCGCGCCCGGCGTGCAGCACGCCCAGGTTGAAGGCGCCGTCCACGCTGCCGGCCTCGGCCGCCTTGGAGAACCACGGCTCGGCGCCGGACTCGTCGCCGCGCTGCAGCAGCACCACGGCCAGCGCGTTGCAGGCCTCCCGGTGCCCGGCGTACGCGGCCCGGCGGTACCACTGCTCGGCCTGCTGGTCGCGGCCGGTCCCGGCGCAGAGCAGGCCGAGGTTGAAGGCGCCGTTCTGGTCGCCCGCATCGAGGGCGGTGCGGTACCAGTGCTCGGCCTCCTTGGCCTCGCCGCGGCTCGCGTGCAGGGCGCCGAGCGCGTTGGCGGCATTTCCGTCGCCGGCCTCGGCGGCCTCCTGCCACCACTCGGCGGCGGCGGCGACGTCCCCGGAGTCGCGCAGCAGGAAGCCGAGCGCGCAGGCCGCTCGGGGCTCGCCGTTCTGGGCGGCCTGCCGGTACCAGCGGGCCGCCTCCTCCAGCAGCGACCGGTCGGTGCGGGCGCGCTCCTCCAGCAGCACGCCCAGGCGCAGCGCGGCGCGGGCGTGGCTGCGGGCCGCCGCGGTGCGGTACCAGGCCTCGGCGGTCTCCTTGTCCCCGGCGGCCTCGCGCATCCGGGCCAGCCGGTAGGCGGCCTCCCGGTGCCCGGCGTCGGCGGACACCTTGAACCAGCGCTCGGCCCGCACGTCGCGCCGGTGCTCCATCAGGTCGCCGAGCGCGTAGGCGCCCAGCGGGTGGCCGTGGTCGGCGGCGAAGTGCAGCCAGTACTCGGCGGCCTCCTCCTCGCCCTGGTCGCGCAGCTGGAGCCCGAGCGCGTGCGCGGCGGGGGCGCTGCCCGCCACCGCCGCCTGGCGCCACCACTGGCCGGCCTCGGCGCGGTGGCCCTGCTGGTGCAGCAGGACGCCAAGGTTGTTGGCGGCGGCCCGCACCCCGGCGGCCGCGGCGGCGCGCAGGTAGGGCTCGGCGTCCTCCAGGTCGCCGCGGCGCAGCAGCAGGGCGCCGAGCCGGCTGGCGGCCTCCGCGTCCCCGCCGTCGGCGGCCTGCCGGTGCCGGGCCTCCAGGGCGGCGGACTCCTGGGCGGCCAGCGCGGTCTCGAAGCTGGTCGGGTCCAGCCCGGCCGGGTCCAGCGCGGCGCCGGAGGGCGCTTCCTCGACGGCCGCCCCGTACGCGCCGACGGCTGGAGCGAACTGACGGGTGGACACGTGGACGAGGCTGTCGGGGCCGAAGCCGCCGGCCGCGGGACGCTCGGACAGTCCGCTGGTGCGCTGGGCGGGCAGGGCCCCGGGGCGGTCGTCGGGGCTCTCGGCGCTCTCCGCCCAGGCGTCGGTGTCCGCCTCGACGGCCGCACCGGACTTGGTGCCTGACTTGCCGATCAGCCTCATGCCGACTCCCGCTCCCCCAGAGTGTCGCGGCATCGTGCCCCGGCCGACGGCCGGGGGGACTTCTCCCAGGAGAGGCGCCGGACCCGACGGCCCATCAGCGGCCGTGCACCGTCCCCCGTGTGTCCCATCGTCGCATCACCCGCTACCCGCGTACACCTGCCCCGGCCGAATTCGGGCGAGGCAGCCCTGAAGCCGACGAAATTGCTTCGGCGCTTTGTCGATTTCCCGACACTTCAACCCCACAAACCCCGGTGCCGTCCCCGTTGGCGACGGTCGATAGTACCGGAGCGGTTCCCCCCGCTTCCGGACGGAAACATGACGGGAAACGCCAGAGGCCCGGAGGAATGATCCTCCGGGCCTCTGACACTGAGTAGCGGGGACAGGATTTGAACCTGCGACCTCTGGGTTATGAGCCCAGCGAGCTACCGAGCTGCTCCACCCCGCGTCGGTGACTGAACCGTAGCACGGACACGGGGTGGAACCAAAAACGGTTACCGCAGCTCAGCGGGGGCTAAGGGTGCGGGCTGGGCGCGCCCGACCCGGTCGGCGCCGCCGTCGCCCCCGGCGCCGGGCTCCCGCCGCGGGCCGCGTCGGCCGCCTTCAGGGCGTCCCCGAGCGCCTTCTGGGCGTTGCCGTAGGCCACCCAGTCGCCGTTCTTGAACGCGGCCTGGCTGTCGCTGTACGCCTTCGCCGCGTCCGACAGCGCCTTCTGCAGCTCCGGCGAGATCGTCCCGCCCGGCGCCGGGGTGCCCGGCCCGGTCGGCGTGGACGTGGGCGCCGGCGTCCCCGGGGTCGGCGTCGTACCGCCGCCCGGCGTCGCACCGCTCCCCGGGGACGTCCCGTTGCCGGGGGCCGTCCCGCCGCCCGGGCTGGACGGCGCCACCGGAGTGGCCGGCGGGGCCTGCCCGGCGAACAGCTTCTTCAGCGCGTCCTCAAGGGTGTTCTCGAACGCCACGTTGTCGTCCCCGTACACCGCCAGGACCTTCTGCAGCGTCGGGTACTTGGCGCCGCGCCCGCGCACGTACACCGGCTCGACGTTCAGCAGCCCGCCGCCGACCGGCAGGGTCAGCAGGTTGCCGTACTCCAGCTCGGTGTCGCCGCCGGTCTTCAGCGCGTAGATCTGCGAGGCCACCTCCTGGCGGGAGTTGAACTTCGACTGCACCAGGCCGGGGCCGGGGGCTCCGCTCTCGCCCGTCATCTTCAGGATGCGGATCTTCCCGTAGTCGTCGCCCGGATCCGCGTTGACGGACATGAAGGCCGCCAGGTTGGGCCGCTGGTTGGGCACGAAGGTGCTGGTCAGCGAGAAGCTGGCGGCGGCGGCGTCCGGTGTGCGCACCGTCACGTAGTACGGCGGCTGGACCTGCTTGGTGTCACTGGTCGGATCCACCGGGACCTGCCAGATGTCGCTGCCGTTGAAGAAGGAGTTGGCGTCGGTCACGTGGTACTGGCCGAGCAGGTCGCGCTGCACCTTGAACATGTCCTGCGGGTAGCGCAGGTGCGGCAGCAGCGACGCCGGGATGTCCGCCTTCGGCTCGACCGTCCCCGGGAAGGCCTTCATCCAGGTCTTCAGCACCGGGTCCTTCTCGTCCCACTGGTAGAGCTTCACCTCGCCGGTGTAGGCGTCCACCGTGGCCTTGACCGAGTTGCGGATGTAGTTGACCTGGTTGGCGACGGTCAGCAGCTCACCGCGCTGGTTGGTCAGCGAGTCCTTGGTCGCGGTGCCCAGCGTCGTCTTCGACGAGAACGGGAAGCCGTCCGAGGTGGTGTAGCCGTCCACCACCCACACCACGTGGCCGTCCTGCACCACCGGGTACGGGTCGGCGTCGATCGACAGCCACGGCGCGACCTTCTCCACCCGCTCCTTCGGCGTCCGGTCGTAGATCACCTTGGCGCCGTCGGTGATCGCCCCCGCGTACAGGATCTGCGGCTCGACGAAGCGCACCGCGTACGCGGCCCGGGTGATCGGGTTGTCCAGCGAGACGCCGCTGTCACCGGCGTACGTGTACTCCACGTTCTGGCCGGTCTTGACGTCGGTGTAGTCGATCTCCTTGTTCGAGCCGCCGACGATCGAGTACGTCGTCGTCTTCTCGCCGTAGTAGATCCGCTGCTCGTAGCCGCCCAGCGCACCGGTCGTCGGCAGGCCGGACTCGGTGAACACCGGGCCGCCCTTGTCGTCGACCTGGTTGCCCTTGGCGACCGCCGCGCCGTAGCCGTGGGTGTACTTGAAGTGGTCGTTGATCCAGTTGCGCTGCACCCCGTTGAGGTCCAGCTCGCGCAGGCCGATCACGGTGTCCTGCTTGTCCGCGCCGGTGCCGTAGCGGTCCACCGACAGCGTGCTCGGGAACGCGTAGTAGTTGCGCTGCTGCTCCAGCGACTGGAAGGTCTGGGAGACGATGTTCGGGTCCAGCAGCCGCACGTCCGCGATGGTCTGCGCGTCCGGCTTCAGCGCGTCACCCGTGGTCGAGCCCTGCGGGCTGTACGGGGTGGTCCGCGCGTCCGCGATCCCGTACGCCTGCCGGGTCGCGTCGATGTTCTTCTGGATGTACGGCGTCTCCTTGGCCTGCTCGTTCGGCTTGACCTGGAACTGCTGCACGATCGCCGGGTACAGGCCGCCGATCAGCACCGCCGACAGCACCATCAGCCCCAGCCCGATCAGGGCCGGCGCCCAGGTGCGGCGGATCGGCGTCAGGAAGAACAGCACCGCGCAGATGATCGCGACGAAGAAGAGGATCGTCTTGGCCGGCAGGAACGCGTTGGCGTCCACGTAGCGCAGGCCCGTCCAGCCCGACACCCCCTTGTAGGAGCCGGTCTTCACCGCCAGCGCGTACCGGTCCAGCCAGTACGCCACCGCCTTCAGCAGCACGAACACGCCCAGCAGCACCGCCAGGTGCCCCTGCGCGCCCGCGCTCGCCCGCCGGCCCGGGCCCTGCAGCCGCAGCCCCCCGTACAGGTAGTGCACCAGCGCCGAGGTCAGCAGCGAGACGATCACCGCGCTGAACGCGAAGCCCAGCACGAACTCGTAGAACGGCAGGTCGAAGGCGTAGAACGAGACGTCCATGCCGAACTGGGCGTCCTTCTCGCCGAAGGACGTCGCGTTCGTCCACATCAGCCAGGTCCGCCACTGGCCCGACGCCGCCGCGCCCGCCACCAAGCCGATCACCAGCGAGACGCCGATCAGCGCCCAGCGCTTGAACGGCGCCAGCCCCGCCCGGTAGCGGTCCAGGCTCTGCTGCTCCACCGACATCGCCGACAGCGGCGGCCGCAGCCGGTGCGCCAGCCAGACGTTGGAGCCGACGATCACCGCCATCAGCAGGCCGAACACCGCGAACAGCCCGATCTTCGTCCACAGCTGGGTGGTGAAGACCGAGGAGTAGTGGACCGACCTGAACCACAGCCAGTCCGTCCAGAACCCGGCGAACATGACGAACAGCAGGAACAGCACCGCGAGCACGCCCAGGGTCAGCAGGGCCACCCGCGCCCGCCGGGAGGGCGGGCCCACCCTCCGCCGGAAACCCGGCCCTGAGCGTTCCGGCATCTGGAATACCACGGTGGCACCTCAGCTGTGTCGTCTGGATTCGGTCGGTCGTCAGAGAAACTTAACCAGGCTTCGGCCGAGTTCCCACCGTTAGCGGACGGTTACTACGCCGCCCCCACCGCGCCCGCCCGCACCTCCCGCCGGCTGCCCCGGCGAGCGCCCGCCGCCCGGCGTGTGAGGATTGAGTCATGTCCGACGCGTCTGCATTCTTCAACTCCCCCGGCTCTGCCGACGATGTGTCCAAGCTCCCGGCCGCCACCCCGCTCACCCGGGCCGCGCTGGAGATCGACGAGTACGCCGCCACCCTCGGCTGGGACCTCCCGGCCCGACTGTTCGCCCTGGTGGACAGCGCCGCCCTGCTCAAGGCCGACCCCCGGATCGCCAAGCAGCTCGGCCTCTCCGAGGGCGACGAGCCCGGCCTCACCCCGGTCGAGCAGGACGAGATCCCGGCCGGCACGGAGCTCGACAAGTTCCTCGGCACCATCGCCTGGCCCGACTCGGTGGCCGGCTGCGCCCTGGTCGTCGAGCGGCTGATGCTGCCGCCGGGCGCCGAGCAGTCCCGCCCGCGCGGCGCCTCCGACGCCCAGCTCGCCGAGTGGGTCGCCAACCACCCCAAGCGCGAGGAGGTGCGGATCACCGCCGCCGTGCTGCGCGACGGCCGGAAGGAGATCGCCCTGCGGCTGCGCTCCAAGGACGTCGCCCGGGAGGTGCTGACCGGCCCGGACCTGGTGCCCGGCCTGACCGACGCGCTGCTGGCGACCTTCTCCTGACGCCTTACCCGGAGCAGGACGGCAGCGCGGAGGTCTGCCCGGAGCGGATCTGCTCCAGCGACTTCAGCGCGCCGTCCAGGGTGTCCGTCTTGATCAGGGTCAGTCCGGACGGCACGTGCTTGCCGGCCTCGGCGCAGTTCGAGGACGGGGTGAAGAAGTACTCGGCCCCGGCATCCCGGGCGGCGATCAGCTTCATCGATATCCCGCCGATCGGGCCGACCTTGCCGTCGTCGTCGATGGTGCCGGTGCCGGCCACGAACTTGCCGCCGGTGAGGTCGCCGCCGGGGGTGAGCTTGTCGACGATGCCGAGCGAGAACATCAGCCCGGCGCTGGGCCCGCCGACGTCCTGCAGGCCGATGTCGATCTGGAACGGGTAGGTGTGCCGGATCCCGGTGCCGATGCCGACCGCCGCGAGCTCGGCCCGCTCGGCCGGGGCCTTAGGGTCGAGGTCCTTGGCCCGCACGGTCGGGACGGTGACGTCCGTCTTCGTGCCCGGGGTGGCCGAACCGCTGCCGGAGGTGTCCTTGACCCGCGGCACCACGGTGAAGACCACCGACTCGCCGGGCTTGTGCTTGGTGACGCCGGCGACCACCTGGTCGACCGAGTCGACGGCGGTGCCGTCCACCGCGACGATCTGGTCCCCCGCGTGCAGCCGGCCCTCGGCCGGGGCCCCCGCGGTGACCGACTTGACGATCAGTTCGTTGCCGATCGGGACGCCCAGCTGCTTGAGCGCGGCGGTGCGGGCGCTGTCCTCGGAGGAGGCGAACTCCTCGGCGTTCTGCTTCTTGGCGTCCGCGTCCGACTGGCCCTTGGGGTAGACGTTGTCATGCGGCACCACCAGCACGTCGTCGCGCATCCAGCCGATCACCGCGTTGATCAGGCTGGGCTCGTACTTCGCCCCGGTCACCTGCACGGTGGTCATGTTGAGGTGCCCGGAGGTCTTGTACGAGTCGTGGCCGGTGACGGTGATCACCGGCTTGCCCCCCTGGTCGCCGAGCGTGTTGTACGTCGGCCCCGGGCTCATCTCCGTGTACGGCACCTTCATCAGCACCGAGACGCAGAGCAGCGCTATGAGCAGCAGGGTGGCAGCGAGCATCGTCGCGGAGCGGCGTGGCATGCCTCGACAGTACGGGACGCGGGTGACGCGGCGCCCGCCGGGCTACCGACCCGGGCGCTCCCCGGGGGCGGCGGTACCGGCGGTGGTGCGTTCCATCGCGGCCATGAAGCGCCGGTGCTCGGCGAGGGAGGCCGGGTCCCCCGTCGCCTTCGGAGCCCGCTGGGCCCAACCCGCCCAGGCGGCGGCGACCAGGACGGCGACAACCGGAATGATCAACCAGGCGAGCGCACCCATGTCAGTACTCCCAGCTCGTCGTGTCTATGAGCAGATTAACCACTCCGGCGGACAACGCGGCCAGCGCCGTCCGGGTTACGGGACGGCCGATCGGCTCACTTCCAGGGAGTATTCGGCCCATCGCGCCGGACCCTTTCGGGTGAGGCCGCGGCGCGCCTGACCCGAGGGACGCGCTCCGTGTGCGGTCGGTTCCGCCTCACCCGGCCGGCGGCGGTGCCGAGGAGGCTGCGGGGCGCGGGACGCCGGGCGGAGCTCAGCAGCCGCCGGCGCCGACCCACTCCTCCTCGCCGTCGGCGAAGACCTGGTGCTTCCAGATCGGCACCTCGTGCTTGAGGTCGTCGATCAGCCGCCGGGCGGCCGCGAAGGCCTCCCCGCGGTGGGCGCAGGAGACGGCGACGATCACGGCCTTGTCGGTGACCTCCAGCCGGCCCACCCGGTGCACCGCCGCGAGCGCCTTGACCGGGAAGTCGGCGGCGACCTTCTCGGCGACCCGGCGCATCTCCTCCTCGGCGGTGGGGTGGCAGCTGTACTCCAGCGCGGAGACCGACTTGCCGTCGTCGTGGTCCCGGACCGTCCCGACGAAGACGGTGGTGCCGCCGGCCGCGTCGTCGCCGACCGCCTCGTACACCTCGTCCAGGGAGAGCGGGGTGTCGCGGATGGCGAGCAGGCGGATGGGGTCGTGGTTCTCGGACATGAGCCCATGATTGCCCATCCGGGGCCGACTGCGGCAAGGGGCTTCCGCATCACGATTGCGAAATTTCGCATCGCGAGAATCGTGGTGGCCGGTCGCTGCCCGCCCGCCCGGTGACGGCTCGGACCGGATTCGGAAGCCCCCGGATCAGCCCCCCGGATCAGAAGCGGCGCCGCTTGCGGGCCCGGCGCACCAGCGCCGCCGTACCGACCAGCGCCACCGTCGCCCCGGCCGCGCCCAGACTGGTCGCCGCCTCCTTGCCGCCCAGCCGCCGCCCCGCCACCGCGTGCTTGCCGGACACCTGCGCCAGCAGTTCCGCCAGCACCTGCTCGTTGGTGAACCCCGGCCGCCAGCCCGCCTCGTGCAGCCGGCTGCCGGACACCACCCACGGGTACATCGTGTACGCCAGGTCCCCCGCCGGAGCCGGGGTCAGGCCCAGCCGGTGCAGCCGGGCCGCCGTCCCGAGCGCCAGCGCGGCCGGAAGCTCCATCCGCCGGATCCCCGACAGCCGCTCCACGTCCTCCTGCTCCAGCCAGCCGTCGCAGCCGACCGTGACCTCGCCCTCGACCAGGCCCAGCGCCGCGTACTCCAGCGCCGTCGCCAGGTCCTCCACGTGGCAGAACTGCCAGCACGGACGGGAACCGGCCACCACCAGCAGCCGGGGCGCCTCGAAGTGCCGGGTCAGTACGGTGTCCACCCCGGGGCCCACCACCACCGCCGGGCGCAGCACCGTCACCTGCAGCCCCGGGTGGGCCCGCGGCGCCCGCCGGGCCAGCCTCTCGATCTCCAGCAGGTCCCCGACCAGCGAGGCCTCCTCCGTCGCCCGCAGCTCCGAGTCCTCGGCCAGCGGCACCTCGTTGTCGGCCAGCGCGCCGTAGACCATCGCCGAGGTGCACAGCACCACCCGGTGCACCCCGGCGGCCGCGGCCGCGGTCAGCACCGTCTGGGCACCGCGCACGTTGTAGGCGCTGCGGGCCCGCGGGTCGGACTCCATGCCGAAGTCCATCGCCAGGTGCACCACGACGTCGACCCCGGCCAGCCGCTCGGCCACCGCCGGATCCCGCACGTCCAGCACCCGCCACTGCACGCCCGCGACCTCACCGCGCCGGTCGTCCACCGCCAGCACCCTGCGCACGTGCGGCGAGGCCACCAGCCGGGCCGCGACCCGCTCGCCCAGCACGCCCGCGGCGCCGGTGACGGCCACGGTCAGCGGCCGCCCGCCGTAGGCTGGAGGCGGCGACACCGTGGTGTCCGGGTCGTCCTCTCCTGCGGTCAGCCCAGAGCGAACGTCCGAGGGCGGGGAACTCACCGGCCATCCTCCACGGTTAGCTTATGTGCGTACGGACGTGTGTCACGTACGTCCATCCTGCCCGAGGCGAAGGCCCGGCGGTGCACCCGGCGCGGGCCTTGCGCGCGGGAGCCGCCCACGAGTCCCCCGCTCCACCGGACCCCCGGGCGGCAGCACTTCCCGCCACACCCGCATGACGGCCGACCGGATCGAGGACCCCGTGAGCGACCTTCCCTTCGGATTCGGCGTTCCGCCCGAGGAGCCCGAGGACGGCAAGGCCAAGCCCGACGACGCACACAAGAAGGAGCAGGGCCAGGAAGGCACCGGCGGCGCCCAGCCGTTCGGCTTCGGAGCCGGCAACCCCTTCGGTGCGATGTTCGGCATGCCCGGCGCCCCGGGCGGCCCCGGCGGTGCCGGAGCCGACAACCCCTTCGCCGCGATGTTCGGCGGCCTGAACCCCGGCGACCTGGGCGCCGCCTTCCAGCAGCTCGGGCAGATGCTCTCCTTCGAGGGCGGCCCGGTGAACTGGGAGCTCGCCCAGAACATCGCCCGGCAGACCGTCGTCGCCGAACCCGCCGAGGGGAAGAGCAAGGACCGCTCCGTCGGCGCCGCCGAGCGCGCCGCCGTCGAGGAGGCCGTGCGCCTGGCCGACCTGTGGCTCGACGGCGTGACCGAGTTCCCCTCCGGCGCGGGCACCGCCGTCGCCTGGAGCCGCGCCGAGTGGATCGAGGCCACCCTCCCGGTCTGGAAGGACCTCGTCGACCCGGTCGCCGAGCGCGTCGGCACCGCCATGGGCGGCGTCCTGCCCGAGGAGATGCAGGCCGTGGCCGGCCCGCTGATGGGCATGATGCGCTCCATGGGCGGCGCCATGTTCGGCACCCAGATCGGCCAGGCGCTCGGCGCCCTGGCCGGCGAGGTCGTCGGCTCCACCGACGTCGGCCTGCCGCTCGCCCCCGCCGGCAAGGCCGCCCTGCTGCCGCAGAACGTCGCCGAGTTCGGCGAGGGCCTCAACGTGCCCGCCGAGGAGGTCCGGCTCTACCTCGCCCTGCGCGAGGCCGCCCACCAGCGGCTCTTCGCCCACGTGCCGTGGCTGCGGGCCCACCTGCTCGGCGCCGTCGAGGCCTACGCCCACGGCATCAAGGTCGACACCTCCCGCATGGAGGAACTCGTCGGCCAGCTCGACCCGAGCAACCCGGAGGCCCTCCAGGAGGCGCTCGCCGGAGGGCTGCTCCAGCCCGAGGACACCCCCGGGCAGAAGGCCGCGCTCGCCCGCCTGGAGACCGCGCTCGCACTGGTCGAGGGCTGGGTCGACGCGGTCGTCCACGCCGCCGCCGCGCCCCACCTGCCGCAGGCCGGCGCGCTGCGCGAGACCGTCCGCCGCCGTCGCGCCGCCGGCGGCCCCGCCGAGCAGACCTTCGCCACCCTGGTCGGCCTGGAGCTGCGCCCGCGCCGGCTGCGCGACGCCGCCCGGCTGTGGGCGCTGCTCGCCGACGCCCGCGGCGTCGAGGGCCGCGACGCCCTCTGGGAGCACCCCGACATGCTGCCCACCGCCGCCGACCTGGACGACCCGGACGCCTTCGTGCACCGCGGCAGCGGCGACCTGGAGGGCGGCTTCGACTTCGACGCGCTCGACAAGCTGCTCGGCGAGGCCGCGGCCGGCAAGCCCGACCTCACCAAGGACGACCGCCCGGAGGGCGACTCGTCGGGGAGCGACCAGAACGGCACCGACGGGAAGGGCGAGCCCACCGCATGACGGCCACCGGGACGGGCACGTCCGCCCTGCACGCGGACGCCGTCCGCACCCTGACCGACTGGCGGCCCGCCGACCAGGCCCAGGAACAGCTCCGCCTCGACTACCTCGCGCACCTCGCCGAGCAGCCGGAGGGTGTGTACCGGTCCTGCCTGCCCGCCCACCTCACGGCGAGCGCGGCCGTCGTCGACCCGGCGGCGGGGCGGGTGCTGCTCACCCTGCACCCCAAGGTCGGCATGTGGCTGCAGATGGGCGGGCACTGCGAGCCCGGCGACACCGACCTCGCCTCCGCCGCGCTGCGCGAGGCCGTCGAGGAGTCCGGCATCCCCGACCTCACCCTGCTGCGCGAGAACGGCGTCCCCGTCCCCGCCAAGCTGGACCGCCACCGGGTCCGCTGCACCGGCAAGGACCAGCCGGAGAACACCCACCTGGACGTCCAGTACATCGCGCTGGCCCCGGCCGGGGCGCAGGCGCTGATCAGCGAGGAGTCGCTGGACCTGCGCTGGTTCGACTTCGATCGGCTGCCGGAGCTCACCGACCACTCGGTGCGCGACCTGGTCGCCCGGGCACGGCGGCTGACCGCCTGACCGACTGAGGTGAGACGCGCCGAGGGGGCGCGGGCCGATACGGCCCGCGCCCCCTTTTCGGTCGCCCTTCTCCGCACCCCGCACCGCCCCCGCGCTGGCCCGCTCCGCCTTGGCCGCACCGCTCCGCCTCGGGCCTCCTCGGGCCGCCTCAACCGCAGGAGGTCGCCGGCTCCGGACCCGGCCCGCCGTGCCGGGCACCCGGAATGTGCGGCAGCCGGGCGGCGGACACCACTCCCTCCAGATAGCCGCGGGCCCGCTCCGTCCGGGGATAGGCCTCCAGCAGCGCCCAGAACGCCGGGCCGTGGTCCGGCACCAGCAGGTGCGCCAGCTCGTGCAGCAGTACGTAGTCCAGCACGTACTCCGGCATGCCCTGCAGCCGGTGGGACAGCCTGATCGTCCCCTCACCGGGAGTGCACGAGCCCCAGCGCGAGTTCTGGTTGGTCACCCAGCGGACCTGGACAGGCTGGGCACGACCGCCGAGGTAGGCCGCCGACAGCTCCCGGGCCCGGGCCATCAGGGCATCGTCCCCGAGGATCCGGCGGCGCTCCTGGGCGGCGAGCTTCTCCAGCATCTGCGCGACCCAGCGCTGCTCCTCGGCGTGCGACATCCGGGCCGGGATCAGCACGACGGTGCGGTCGCCCTCGCGGTAGGCGGAGACGGTGCGGCTGCGGCGGGCGCTGCGCCGCACCTCGACCCGGCTGCGGTCGTGCGCCTCCGGGGGCACGGCGCCGGAGGACGGGTGCTGCGGCCTCGGCTGCTGCTGCTCGTGCCGGCTCTCGCGCTGCTGCTCGCGCTCCTGCTCGTCCGGGCGCCCGCGCGTGCTCGGCGCCGCCGACTGCGACCCGGTCGCTGCACGGGCACGCCGACGCGACGCCGGTGGATGGGAGTCCCGCTCGGCTGCCATGGCACACGACGTTACCCGGTACAGCTGACAGAAGTCCGGTGCCGTGGCCGAAATCTTTCATGGAGCGATCGGGAACGAAAGGCCGACGAGGGGTGTCCGGAAGCCGACGCCGGGGAGGACGGGCAGTTATCCACAGGGTCCGCGAACAGATGGTGTGATCATGCGCCTGGACCTGTGGATAACTTTCTGCACGCGGTCGGGGCGATGGGGCATGCTGCGGTCAGCCGTCCGGAAACGATCGGAAGGGAGATCGTCGTGCGCCTCGTGTTGAAGCCCGCTCTGTCCCGCAGCTGGCGGGACTCCGAGACCCTGCAGTTCGGCACCGTCACCCGGCACGCCGGGGTGGTCGGCAACGCCGACAAGACGCTGTGCGCGTTCCTCGAACTCGTCGACGGGACGCGCGACCGACCCGAGCTGCTCTCCGCCGGCGAGCGGATCGGGCTCGGTCGCGAACCTGCCGACACGCTGCTGAGCGAACTGGAGGAGACCGGACTGCTGGACGACGCGGAAGCGACCGACCGGGCGCTCTCCCGCTTCCCGCGGCCCCACCGGGACCTCCTCGCGCCCGATCTCGCCTCGCTGTCCCTGGTCCACTCCGGCCCGGGCGCCGCGCCGGCGGTCCTGGCCCGGCGGGCCGATTCGCGGATCGAGGTGCGCGGCGCGGGCCGGGTCGGGGCGGCCGTGGCGGCGGTGCTCGCCGCCGGTGGCACCGGCACCGTCACGGTGGCCGACACCGGGCGCGTCCAGCACGGCGACTGCTCCCCCGCGGGGCTGCCGCCCGCGGACGTCGGACGGCTGCGCTCGACGGTCGCCCGGGAGGCGGTGCAACGGGCCGCGGGCCGACCGCTGGTCCCGGTCCCGCGGCAGAAATCCGACGACCCACCACCCGACTTCGTGGTCCTCGCCCCCAGGGACGGCAGCGCCGCCTTCGCGGGCGGGACGTACGAGGCCCGACTGCTGCTCCGGGCCGGAGTGCCTCACCTCTACGTCGGCGTGGTCGAGGAGTTCGGCATCATCGGACCGCTGGTGATCCCGGGGCGCTCGGCCTGCGGGCACTGCCTGGTACTGCGGCGGGAGGACGAGGACGCGGCCTGGCCGCGCGTCCTCGCCCAGCTGGCGGACGACGGCCCCGGCCGGGCCCGAACCCCGGCCTGTGACACCGCTCTGGCGACGGCCGTCGCCGGCCTGGCGGCACTGCACGTCCAGGTGTACCTGGACGGCGGCCGACCGCCCAGCGTCGACGGCTGGTGCGAGATCTCGGCGGCCGACGGGATGCCCCGCCGCCTGCGGCTACGAGGACACCCGGACTGCGGCTGCCTGTGGCAGCCACTGCCGCCAGGCTGAGGAGGGGGGAGGAATCAGGAAGGCGCGCGGTCCCCGAGGAGCAGCAGGGCGAGATCTCCGGCCTGTCCCGGAGCATCTCCAACCTCGGCTCCTCCTTCGGCACCGCCATCGCCGGCACCATCCTCGTCGCCAACCTCACACAGCACGCCTACGCCGCCGCCATGGCCACCCTCGCCCTCGGCGCCCTCATCGGCCTCGCAACCGCAACCCGCATCCCCCGCTCCACCCCCACCGCACCGACCCCGGCCGGCGCCCGGCCCCGCCCGTGACCCTGGGGTCGACACGGGGCGGAGCGGCCCGGCCGGGCCCAGCTGGCTCCCGCTTCTCCCGGCCCGCGCCCTGCGCCAGGCAGGACGCGGGCCATGCGGGGGCGAGGGCAGGGGGGAAGGGGGCGGCCCCCGAGTCTCGACAATGTGACCGGGATCACTGCCTACGGGGCGATGAGTCTCACCCGGTCCCCCGGTCTCCCTTGCACAACCCCGAACGAGCAAGCCACCGAAGGAGCACCCGTGCGCATCGTGATCAGCGAGTTCATCAGCCTCGACGGCGTCGTCCAGGCCCCTGGCGCCCCGCAGGAGGACACCGACGGCGGCTTCGCCCACGGCGGCTGGTCCCACCCGTTCTTCGACCCGGAGACCATCGGCCCGTTCATCAACGAGGCGATGAGCGGCACCGAAGCCCTGCTCTTCGGCCGCCGCACCTGGCGCACCATGGCCGCCGCCTGGCCCGAGCGGGTCGGTGACCCGTTCGCCGACCGGATGAACTCGATCAAGAAGTACGTCGTCTCCGACACCCTCACCGAAGCCGACCTGACCTGGACGAACAGCACTCTCGTCCCCGGCGCCGGGGCCGTCGAGTGGGTCGGGCGGCAGCGCGCGGCCGACGGCGGGGACCTTCTGATCATGGGCAGCCCGACCCTCGTCCGCACGCTTCTCGGCGAGGACCTGGTGGACGAACTCCGGCTCATGGTGATGCCCGTACTGCTCGGCGGCGGCAAGTCGCTCTTCCCGGCCGACGGCGTGCTGCGCACCCTGGAGCTGACCTCCACCACGATCGCCAAGACCGGCGTCCAGCTGGCCACTTACCGCCGCACCCGCGAAGCCGGGGCCTGAGTTCCCACCCGCGCGGGGAGTCGGCCCGCCGACTCCCTTCGCGCCGCCCGGACAGCACCGCCCCGGGCCCGTCCCGCACCCGATCGCCGACCGAACCACCGACCGCACCACCGGCGACGCCCCGCCGGACCAAGCCGCCCAACTCCCCGCAAAGGGAGGCCACCGCCCGCCGGCCCCCGTGGAATACCGGCGGAAGCAGCCCAGGGACCGGGCACAATGGCCTAGTGATGGTGGGCCGTCCGGTGTCGGGGGGCCAGGGGATTGGAGGCCCGGGTGAGCGATCTTCCGCGCAAGGCAGTGACCCGCACGGCACGGCTCGCCGCCCTGCCGCTGGGGATAGCCGGCCGCGCCACGCTCGGACTGGGCAGGCGCATCGGCGGCCGCTCCGCCGAGGTGGTGACGGCCGAGCTCCAGCAGGCCACCGCCGACCAGCTGTTCAAGGTCCTGGGTGAGCTCAAGGGCGGGGCCATGAAGTTCGGGCAGGTGCTGTCCGTCTTCGAGGCCGCACTGCCCGAGGAGGTCGCCGGGCCGTACCGGGCCGCGCTCACCAAGCTGCAGGACGCCGCTCCCCCGATGCCCGCCGCGAAGGTGCACACCGCGCTCGCCCAGCGGCTCGGGAGCAACTGGCGCGAGCTGTTCCTGGAGTTCGACGACCGCCCGGCGGCGGCCGCCTCGATCGGCCAGGTGCACCGGGCGGTCTGGCACGACGGCAGGCAGGTCGCGGTCAAGGTGCAGTACCCGGGCGCGGGCGACGCACTGCTGGCCGACCTCTCCCAGCTGAGCCGGGTGGCCTGGCTGCTCGGTCCGCTGATCCCCGGGCTGGACATCAAACCGCTGATCACCGAGCTGCGCGAGCGCGTCTCGGAGGAGCTGGACTACGAGCTGGAGGCCCAGGCCCAGCGCCGGCACGCCGAGGAGTTCGCGGGCGACCCGGACATCGTGGTGCCGGTCGTGGTGGCGCAGGCCGACCAGGTGCTGGTCACCGAGTGGATGGGCGGCACCCCGCTGGCGGAGGTGATCGCGAACGGCACCCAGGAGGAGCGTGACCGTGCCGGGCAGCTGCTGGCCCGGTTCCTGTTCGCCGGCCCGTCCCGGACCGGCCTGCTGCACGCGGACCCGCACCCGGGCAACTTCCGGCTGCTGAAGGACGACGGACCGGCCGAGGATTGGCGGCTGGGGGTGCTGGACTTCGGCACGGTGGACCGGCTGCCGGGCGGGCTGCCCGCGCCGATCGGGGCCTCGCTGCGGATGGCGCTGGCCGGGGACGCGGCGGGCGTGCTGAAGATGCTCCGCGAGGAGGGCTTCGTGAAGCCCTCGATCCAACTGGACCCGGACGCGGTGCTGGACTACCTGCTGCCGATCATCGAGCCGGCCGCCGTGGACAGCTTCCACTTCACCCGGGCCTGGATGCGCGCCCAGGCGGCCCGGATCGCCGATCCGCGCTCGCCCGCCTACAACCTCGGCAAGCAGCTGAACCTGCCGCCCGCCTACCTGCTGATCCACCGGGTGACGCTCAGCACCATCGGGGTGCTGTGCCAGCTGGGCGCCAAGGCGCCGTTCCGCGCCGAGATGCTGGAATGGCTGCCCGAGTTCTCCGACGAGCCGTCGGCGGAGCCCGCGAAGGCCGCCAAGACGGCCGATGCGACGAAGACGGTCAAGGCCGGGCTCGCCGGGCGCCCTCCGGCGGCCAGGAAGAGCACCAGGCCTGCCCGCCCCTGAGCCGGCCCGCAACGGCCGCAGGCCGCTCCCCGCGAACGGGGGGCGGCCTGCGGCACGACGGGGGTCAGTCGGATCGGCGGCGGTGCGCCTACATCAGCGCGACGGCGAGCGCCTTGCGGGCCCGCATGGAGGCCCGCTCGGCCCGCTGCCGGAGCTTGCGCGCCCGGACGACCCGGCTGACGAGGCGTTGCTCCTCGGCCTCGTGGAGCCTGTCTTGCATATGGGCACGGGCCAGGGATTCGTGCAGGAGTTGCATTTCGAGGGTCCTGTTCTGGATCTGAAGTTCGGTGGTCTGCTCGGCGCGGACGGTGGGATCGATGGCGGCGGGGGTCATGTGGTGGTCCTGCTCGTGGTGCGTGCTCGGGAATGGGCGGGTGCTGGCCGCTGAGTCGGCCTTGGCGGCGGCGATCCGTACGGACCGGCGGAGGGCGGTATCCAGCGGGGGCTGCTCTCCCCGGCGGACGGCCCTGACGTGGTCGGCGGGGCTCACGCCATGACCTCGGTCTTGCGCGGACGGCCACGCGGCCGCTTGCGGGCCACGACGACACCCTGGACGAACAGCTCGCCGCCCCAGACGCCCCACGGCTCGCGGCGCTCCAGAGCACCGGCAAGGCAGGCCTCCTTCACCGGGCAGGTGCCGCAGAGGGACTTCGCGTACTCGACGTCGGCGGGCGTCTCCGCGAAGAAGACCTCGGGGTCGAAGGCGCGGCAGGGGATGGGGAGACCGAGCGCCTCGGCCTGCTCGATCGAGTTGAGCTGCATGAACGGAACCTCCGGGGGGTCGGCCTGGTCGGCCTTGGTGATCTGGCTTGTCGGCGGTACGGACGGGATGGGCGGCGTGATGACCGTGGACACTGTGGGCGTCTTCCTCGTCTTCTCAGTGGTTCCGGCCCAGTGGACTGGTGGTGCTGGGCCGGAGGCCCCGGGGGGCCTGGATGGTCTTGCGTACCGGACAAAACAGAAGGGCCGCGGATCCCGGTGTGACGGGTTCCGCGGCCCTGGAGGTGCCGACCTGAGGCTGACTCAGGTTCGTTCTCTCCAGGGTTCAGGCCCGCGGAAGGCCCGCATCCGGATGGCCTTGGCGCCGATAAAGGCGGCCGTGGCCTGGTTGATCTGCTGCTCGTTCTGCTTCTGGGCGTTTCCGGCACCGATGACCTGCGCATAGCCGCCATGCATGGCGGCGGCTACGGCCGCCTTCGGTGCCTCGGTCGGTCGCACATCGCACTCGGGGCGCGAAGCGTCGACCGACGCCCAGTCACGGGACAGACCGGTCTCGACAACGGTGCCTTCGACACTCCTGCCGCCCGTGAGGCACAGATCAGTGTGTCCAAGACCACTGACAGCGGAGGCGACGGAGACACCGGTGGCGTCGAGACCCAGACCGGTTCCACCGAGCTCGGCGAGCGCCCGCAGACGGGCGGCACGCAGGGAGGCAGCGACAACGGTCTGGCCAGTCATTTTGGTGATCATGATGTTTCCCACTGTCTTCGCCTCCTCTCGGCGTCTCGCGGAGCCTGGTTCCCCGGGCTTCGAATGTTCGGATGTCTGTCTCGGTAAAGCTGTGGGCGAGGGGGATCGGCACAGGTGTCACCCCGTGCGACCGCGTCCCCTTGACCGCTCCGGCAGGCTATTGCGCTCCCGGTATGCCGCGCAAACTATTTTTCACGCGAGTTCACGCGACGCCGTCCGCGGCACGATCCGCGCAACGTTCCGCAGCGGTTGCGAAGTCCCCCGAGCAGTCCCCTGGACCGCGCCCGTGCCGGCTCACGCCGGATCGACCGGACCGTCGTCCTCGACGCCGTCCGGATCCTCCTCGGGCTCCTCCCCCGCACACAACGAGAGCACGGCGGCCCCGTACTTGTCCAGCTTCATGGCGCCGACCCCCGAGATGAGGGCCAGCTCCCGGCGGCCGGCGGGCACGTCCTCGGCGATCGCCATCAGGGTCGCGTCGGTGAACACCACGTACGCCGGGGCCCCCTGCTTCTTCGCCTGCCGGGCGCGCCACTCGCGCAGCCGCTCGTACAGCGCCTCGTCCATCGCGGACGGGCAGTCCTCGCAGCGGCGCAGCTTGCGTTCGACGGCGTCGGTGAGCGGCTTGTCGCAGACCCGGCACTTGACCGGGCCGCGGACCCGCCGGGCGGCCGAGCGCTCACCGGGCTCGACGCTCCCCCGCCCGCCCCGCGCGCCGGTGCGCGCGCCCGAGGCGGAGGAGCCGGGGCGCAGCCCGTCCATGAAGCGGCTGGGTTTGCGGGAGGCGCGGCCGCCCGGGGAGCGGGAGAGGGCCCAGGAGAGGCTGAGGTGCTTGCGGGCGCGGGTGACGCCGACGTAGAGGAGCCGGCGTTCCTCCTCGATCTGTTCGTCGGTCTTGGCGTAGATGATCGGCAGGGTGCCCTCGGTGAGGCCGACGAGGAAGACGGCGTCCCATTCGAGGCCCTTCGCGGCGTGCAGGGAGGCGAGGGTGACGCCTTCGACGGCGGGGGCGTGCTGGGCGGCGGCGCGGGCGTCGAGTTCGGCGACGTAGGCGGCGAGGTCGGTGCCGAGGCCCTCGGCGGTGCGGGTGCGCTCGAACTCCTCGGCGAGGCGGACGAGGGCGGCGAGGGACTCCCAGCGGTCGCGGACGGCGCCGGAGCCGGCGGGCGGCTCGGGGGTGAAGCCGCGGCTGGCGAGGACGGCGCGGACCTGGCCCGCGAGGTCGGGGGCACCGGCGGTGAGCGGGTCGGCCGCGGCGCGGGCGGCGCCGCGCAGCAGGACACCGGCGTCGCGGACCTCGGGCCGTTCGAAGAACCGTTCGGCGCCCTTGAGCTGGTAGGGGACGCCGAGGTCGGCGAGGGCCTGTTCGTAGACCTCGGACTGGCCGTTGGTGCGGAACAGGACGGCGATCTCGCTGGCGCGCACGCCGGTGGCGAGGAGGTCCTTGATCCGGCGGGCGGTGGTCTCGGCCTCGGTGGGTTCGTCCTCGTACTCGGTGTAGACGGGGTCGGGGCCGGCCTCGCGCTGGGAGACGAGTTCGAGGCGGTGGCGGGCGGCCTCGCCGCGGGCCTGGGCGAGCAGTCCGTTGGCGAGGTGGACGACCTGGGGGGTGGAGCGGTAGTCGCGGACGAGCTTGACGACGGTGGCCTCGGGGTGGCGGCTGCGGAAGTTCAGCAGGTAGTCCGGGGTCGCGCCGGTGAAGGAGTAGATGGTCTGGCTGGCGTCGCCGACGACGCACAGACTGGCGCCGCCGCCGGGGCCGGTCCACTGGTCGAGCAGGCGCTGCTGGAGCGGGGAGACGTCCTGGTACTCGTCGACGGTGAAGTGCCGGTACTGGTTGCGGACCTGCTCGGCGATGTCGGGGCGGTCCTCCAGGATGGCGGCGGTGAGGAGCAGGACGTCCTCGAAGTCGATGTTGCCGCGGCGGCTCTTGGTCTCCTCGTAGACGCGGTAGACCTGGGCGGTCTCGGCGGGGTCGCGGGGGGCTTCGCGGCCGGACTTGGCCACGGCGGCGGGATAGTCCTCGGGGGCGGTCTGGGTGACCTTCGCCCATTCGATCTCGGCGGTGAGGTCACGCAGTTCGGTGCGCTGGACGCGCAGTCCGCAGCGGCCGGCGGCTTCGGCGACGAGCTGGACCTTGCGTTCGAGGAGCTGGGGCACCGGGCCGCCGACGGCGCGGGGCCAGAAGTACTGGAGCTGGCGCAGGGCGGCGGCGTGGAAGGTGCGGGCCTGGACGCCGTCGGCGCCGAGCTGGCGCAGTCGGCCGCGCATCTCGCCGGCGGCTCGGGCGGTGAAGGTGACGGCGAGGACCTGCGCGGGCTGGTAGACGCCGCTGCGCACGCCGTAGGCGATGCGGTGGGTGATGGCGCGGGTCTTGCCGGTTCCGGCACCGGCGAGGACGCAGACGGGGCCGTGCAGGGCGGTGGCGACGGCGCGCTGTTCGGGGTCGAGCCCGGCGAGCACGGCGTCGGGGCCGGTGGCGGCGCCGGGGTCGGCCCAGGGGGAGCCGTGGGGGCCGTCGTACGGGCTGCCGCTCAAGAGGTCTTCCTGCATGCGTTCCATCCTCTCAGCCCGCTGGGACAACGGGGGCGGGGTTGTCCACAGGCCCGGTGTGATCGCAGGATGATCCCTCCGCGCCGCGCTCCGCGTTCCCTCGGTACGGGCGCCGGAATGTCGGCCGCCCCGTGGACGTTGCGGCTGTGAGACCGTACGAACCCCTCTTTCGAAGGAGCCCCCTCGATGTCCGGCACCGTGACGATGTACAGCACGACCTGGTGTGGGTACTGCAACCGACTCAAGAGCCAGCTGGACCGCGAAGGCATCGGCTACACCGAGATCAACATCGAGGAGGACCCGGAGTCGGCGGCCTTCGTGGAGTCGGTGAACAACGGCAACCAGACGGTGCCGACGGTGCTGGTCCAGCCGGTGGGCGGCGGCGAGCAGGTCGTGATGACGAACCCGAGCCTGATCCAGGTCAAGAAGGCCCTGGCCGCCTGACCGGACGCCGGGACGGCCCGCCGGGGTCGGCGCGCCTACGGCGCGTCGGCCCGGGCCGGGTCGACGGGGGCGGCGGGGGCGGGCAGGGTGGTGCGCGCGCCGAGGTCGCCGACGCCGTAGACGAGCCGGCTGCGGTCGGCCGAGTAGCGGGTCTCGATGACCCGGACGGGGCCGCGCCGGTCGTAGGTGACCCGGGTCTGGACCATGAGCGGGACGCCGGGGCCGCCCTGGAACCACTGGGCCTCCTCGGGGCCGGGCATCCGGGCGACGAGGTGGTCGACGGCACCGATCTCGGTGCGGCCGAGGGCGGCGAGGACGGTCTCGTCCCCGCCCTCGACGGGGTCGGGTTCCATCAGCGGGGTGCCGGCGGCGAGGCCGGCCCGGTAGTGGCTCTCCTCGATGGAGTACGGCTCGCGGTCGAGCAGGCGCAGCTGGCGGCGGACGACGATGGCCTCGCCGGGGCGCAGCCCGAGGCGTTCGGCGATGTCGACGCGGGCCCGGACGATCATCATCTCGAAGTCGGTGCCGAGTTCGCGCCCGGCTTCGTCGGCTTCGCCGAGGTAGACGGCGGAGGGTGTGGCGAGGCAGTCACGGGGCGCCGGGGGCAGGGTGGGGCCGTAGGCGTGGTGGTCGAGGACGGGGTGTTCGCGCAAGTAGGTGCCCTTGCCCTGGAGGCGGACGAGGCGGCCTTCGTTGACGAGGACGTCGACGGCGAGCCGGACGGTGTTGCGGGCGACGCCGTACTGGCGCTCCAGTTCGCTCTCGACCGGGAGGGCGGCGTCGGGGGTGAACTCGCCTTCGGCGATCCGGCGGCGCAGGTCGGCGGCGAGGCGCTGGTATTTGGGGGATTGGGCGGTGCCCCGGGGGATTGTCACCCGAGTGAATGTAGCGAGCGCGGTGACGCGGTTTCAGCCGTTTCCGGCAATGTCGTCCGCGCGGGTCGACGGTGGGGGCCCCGAAGTGCCCGGCGGTAGCAGAACTGGCCCGTCCGGCCACGAACAGCCGGTCGTGGCGGATTCGGGAGGGGAGGGAAAAGAAAAGCGGGGGCGCGTGGCATAAGCCGCGCGCCCCCCTGGACGCGGAACTGCCCGGGCGGAACTGCCCGGAACCCGCCGGAGCTGCGCGGCACTCCCCCGCAGGTGCCCGGGAATCCGTGCGGGATTACCAGCGCGCCGCCGACGGCAGCCGCTCGCCGTACCAGAGTTCGACCAGGTGGCGGGCGATCGAGATGCCGGAGGGCGGCAGGATCTCGCCCGCCTCCATCCCGGCGCGCAGCTCCTCCCGGGAGAACCAGCGGGCCTCGGCCAGCTCCTCGCCGTCCACGGTGATGTCGGTGCCGCCGGGCAGGGCCTTGCCCATGAAGCCGAGCATCAGGCTGGACGGGAACGGCCAGGGCTGGCTGGCGACGTAGCGGACCTCGCCGACCCGCACCCCCGCCTCCTCCTGGACCTCGCGGGCCACCGCCTGCTCGATCGACTCCCCCGGCTCGACGAAACCGGCCAGCGTCGACCAGCGGCCCTCCGGCCACAGCGCCTGGCGGCCGAGCAGGCAGCGGTCCTGCTCGTCGGTGATCACCATGATCACCGCCGGGTCGGTGCGCGGGTAGTGCTCGGCCGCGCAGGAGGTGCAGCGCCGCACGTGCCCGGCGCCGGCCTTCTCGGTCGGGTGGCCGCAGCGCGAGCAGAAGCTGTGCAGCCGGTGCCAGTGCTCCAGGGCGACGGCGTGCACCAGCAGGCCGGCGTCGCGGTCGGACAGCAGCGCGCCGACCTCGCGCAGCCCGGCCGGGCGGGCGTCGCCGTCCAGCCGGCCGGGCAGGCTCTCGCCGGCCAGCGCGAAGTAGGAGACGCCGTCCTCGTCCGTGCCGAGGAAGTAGCGGTCGCCGGTCTGCGGCGCCTCGAAGGAGGGCAGCAGGACGAGCTCGGTGCCCTGCGCCGTGTCGACGACGAAGGCCTCGCCGCCGGCGATCGGCAGCACCCGGGTGGCGGGGTGGCTCCAGGCGGCGGCCAGCCAGGGCTCGTCGAACCGGTGCTCGGCGGCCCGGTCCACCCCCGCCCTGGCCAGGGCCAGGGCCTGCGGGCGCTCGGTCTCAGGCACGGTGCTCACTTCGTTCCATCCCCACGTGGTGAATCATTTGGATGAGTGATCTGACTGCGATGTGCGCGGAAGGGCCCGGAGCGGAGGGACCCGCGGCGCACGGGCCCACGGCACACGGGCCCTCAGCCGCGGGTTCACGCGCCGGGCCGGAAGTTCTCGGCCAGGTCGCCCCACAGGTAGGCGGCCGTCTCGACGCCCTTGGCCAGCAGGTCGAGCTCGACCTTCTCGTTCACCGAGTGCCAGCCGTCCGAGGGCACCGAGATGCCGAGGAACAGCACCGGCGCGCCCAGCACGTCCTGCAGGTCGGCGGCGGGGCCGGAGCCGCCCTCGCGGGTGAAGAGGATCTTCTGCCCGAAGGCGCGGCCCATCGCACGGACGGTGGACTGCAGCGCCGGGTGGTCCAGCGGGGTCAGACAGGGCCGGGTCGCGCCCGGGAAGACCAGCTCGTACCGGATGCCCTCGGGCACCTGCTCGGCGACCCAGGCCCGGACGGCCTCGCGGACCTTCTCCACCTCCTGCCCGGCGACCAGCCGGAAGGACAGCTTGAGGTGGGCCGAGGACGGCACGATGGTCTTGCCGCCGGGGCCGGTGTAGCCGCCCCAGATGCCGTTGACCTCGGCGGTCGGCCGGGCCCAGACCCGCTCCAGGGTGGAGTAGCCGGCCTCGCCGCGGGTGCCGTACGACTTGGCGACGCGCAGCCACTGCGCCTCGTCGAAGGGCAGTTCGGCGAAGAGCTCGCGCTCGCGCTCGGTCAGCTCCACGATCCCGTCGTAGAAGCCCGGGATCGCGACCCGGCGGTCCTCGTCGTGCAGGGCGGCGGCCAGTTCGGCCGCGACCTGGGCCGGGTTGGGGACGGCGCCGCCGAAGGAGCCGGAGTGGATGTCGGTGTCCGGCCCGTACAGGTCGAGCTGGGCGTCCGCGAGACCGCGCATGCCGGTGCACACGGTCGGGGTGGTCTCGGACCACATGCCGGTGTCGGAGATGACCACCACGTCGGCGGCCAGCCGCCCGGCCTCGCGCCGCACCAGGTCGGCGAAGTGCGGCGAGCCGGACTCCTCCTCGCCCTCGATCAGCAGCTTGAGGTTGACGGCCGGCGCGGTGCGGCCGGTGGCGGCCAGGTGGGCGCGCACGCCGAGGGTGTGGAAGAAGACCTGGCCCTTGTCGTCGGCCGCGCCGCGCGCGTACAGCCGCTCGCCGACCACGGTCGGGGTGAAGGGCTCGGTGTCCCAGCCGTCCTCCTTGGCGGCGGGCTGCACGTCGTGGTGCCCGTAGACCAGGACGGTCGGGGCGGACGGGTCCCCGGACGGCCACTCGGCGAACACCGCGGGCAGCCCGTCGGTCTCCCACACCTCGGCGACCGGGAAGCCGGTCTCGCCCAGCTTGGCGGCCAGCCACTCGGCGGAGCGGCGCACGTCGCCGGCCCGCTCGGGGTCGGCGGAGACCGAGGGGATGGCCAGCCACTCGGAGAGGTCGGCGAGGAAGGCGGCCTGGTGCTGGTCGATGAAGGAGCGGACGGCGCTGTCCGGGGTTCTCGTCATACCGACGACTGTAGTTCGCCCGTGCGGGTGCCCGCCCCGGCCCTCCGGGTGCCGGACGCCGTAGGGGCTGTAACCTCCGTCACCCCCGAACCTCCGCCACCCCCGCCGCCCGCACCCCCGGCAACCGCCGTCACCCCCGCCGCGGCGACCGCGCGGGCGAGGGTGACCGGGGTGACCGGAGTGACCGGCGTCGCCGGGGAGCGGCCGCCGCACTCAGCCGGTGCGGCGCAGCAGCGAGATCCGCGACCGCGTGAGCAGCGCCGCCAGGGCCGCCGCGAGCAGCGGCAGCACCACGACGGTCGCGGCGATGGTGGGCCAGGGCAGGACCACGGACGACTTGTCGGCGAGTTCCTCGGGGCTGATGCCGGGGTAGTCGGCCGCGAGGCCCTGGACCTTGCGCAGGGCGACGGCCGGCAGGAGGCCGCAGACGGCGCCGAGCAGGGTGCCCATGGCGGCGATGACGCCGCACTGGAAGCCGGACAGCGAGCGGCGGATGCGCGGTTCCGCGCCGACCGCGGCGAGGGTCGTCAGGTCGCGCTGGGAGTCGGCGGCGGCCAGTCCGGTGGCGATGCCGGCCGCGCCGAGGGCGACGAGTCCGGCGAAGCCGGCCAGGCCGAGGCCGACGAGTCCGGCCTTGGACTGGTAGCCGCGTTCGACGCTGAGGACGGTGCGGTCGATCAGCTTGGCGAGGGCGCCGTCGGCCTTCTGCTGCTCTCCGTCGGAGGGGGCGGTCCCGGGGAGCCAGACCGAGCCGGCCGGCGTGGTGGTGAAGCCGAGCCGGGTGGCGGTGTCCGGGGTCATCACGATCTGGCCGGGGGCCGGCATCGCGGAGGGGGCGAGGGCGGCGTCGACGGTGGTCTCGACGGTCCTGGGCTTGCCGGGGGCACCGCCGGCGCCCGTGGTGGCCGGCTCGCTGAACCGCAGGACGACCTTGCCGTCCTTGAAGTAGCGCGGGTCGAAGACCACGGCCTTCCCGGCGGCGAGGGCCTGGCCCGCGGCCGGGTCGGTGACGCCGTACAGGTTGCGCAGCAGGGTGGCGTCGCCGGCCGTGAGGTCGCCGTACTGGCTGCCGCGGCGTTCGTGGACCTGGCAGCGCGGGTCGGTGCTCATCACTCGCTTGGTCTCGCCGGGGTCGACCGGGGTGTCGGTGTCGCGGTCGAAGACCGGGCAGCGCCGTTCCTTGGGCGGCATGACCTGGACGTAGCCGCAGGAGCTGCCGTCCTGGCAGTCGCCCTTGTAGTCGACGTGGGAGACGTCGGCGCGCGGGCCGAGGGCGGAGATGCTGCGTTCGACGGTGTCGCGCATCTGCGGCAGCAGCTTGGTCTCGGTGCTGGTGCCGTAGCCGGCGCTGAGGATGACGGCGCCGGGCGGGCCGGCGGCGACGTACTCGCGGCGGTACTGGTCGTCGTAGCTGGCGAGGTAGACGTTGACGGCGACGGAGCCGGCGACGGCGGCCATCACGGCGGCGACTGCGGGCGCGGTGCGGCCGCGGTGGCGGACGGAGTCGCGCAGGGCGAGCCGGGGGCCGAGCGAGAGCCAGCGGCCGAGCTTGCCGAACAAGCCGACCAGGTACGGGGTGAGGGCGACCATGCCGAGTTCGGCGATGAGCGAGCCGCCGAGGACGGCGAGGGTGCGGCTGGAGAAGCCGCTGGTCGCGCCGACCAGGGCGAGGGCGGTGCCGGCGCCGAGCATCAGCACACCGAGCAGGGCGAGTTTGCGGCTCGGCGGCTTGAGCGAGTCGCGCCCGGTGAGGGCGGAGACGACGTCCTGGCGGGAGGCCTGGACGGCGGGCACGACGGCGGCGAGCAGTCCGGTGACGAGGCCGACCAGGAGCACGCCGAGCAGGTCGAGCGGCTGGAGGTTGAAGTGGCCGAAGCGGGCGCCGGAGTACTCCTCGGCGCGGGTGCGCAGCAGGGCGACCAGGGCGATGCCGAGGCCGAGGCCGATGGCGGCGCCGGTGAGGCCGAGGACGACGCCGCCGCCGAGGACGACCGCGCGGACGTTGGCGCGGTCACCGCCCGCGGCGGCGAGCAGGCCGAGCTGCCGCCGTGAGCGTCGGGCCCCGACGGCGAAGGCGGGGCCCGCGAGGAGGACGATCTCCAGGAGGGCCATGCCGACCACGGTGGCGAGGATGACGACGTAGGTGCGGTCGAGCAGGGCGGTGCCGCTCTCGCCGCGGACGCGGTCCATCTCGACGTAGTAGGGCACGTCGGCGCGGGCCGGCGGGTGGAGGACGACGCTGCGGGAGGCCATGACGAAGCCGTAGCCGTTGAGTTCGGTGACCTTGGCCCAGTCGAGGGTGGCGCCGGCCGGGAGCTTGACCAGCCAGCGGGTGGCGGTGGCGGTGGCGCGGCCGGAGGCGTCGGAGAGCTTCCCGATCAGGGTGCCGGGGCGGGTGATGAGTTCGGTGCCCTTGAGGTCGTCGGGGTACTCGACGACGGCGGTGATGGTGAAGGGGGTGGACTCCAGGCCGCGGACGGTGGTGCGGTCGCCGATCCGCAGGCCTGAGCGCTTGAGGAACTCGCGGGTGACGGCGGCCTGTCGGTCGTCGGCGGGGGCGCTGCCCTCGACCACGTCGAGCCGGCCGTGCCAGACCGGGTCGGTCAGGTCGGCTTCGCTGGTGCGGGTGGTGAGCAGGCCCTCGGTGCTGCTGGCGGCGGTGTCCGGGCCCGGCGATTCGGCCAGCAGGGTGCTGCCGGGCGGCAGCAACTGCTGGGCGAGGCGGGTGGGTTCGGTGTCGCGGGAGCGCTGCTGCTCGGGCGTGTACTGGGGGGCGGCGCCGTCCTTGGCCTCGTACTTGGGGTCGAAGACCATGTAGGAGTGGTCGCCCGGGTCGGGGGCCTGCTTGACGGAGGCGCCGCGTTCGACCATCTCCAGTCGGCCGTCGGCCTGGCCCATGGTCCGGGTGACGCGTTCGGCGGGTTCGAGGGTGGCGCTGCGGAAGAACACGTCGGCGCCGGTGACGCCGAGGACGGGCAGCGCGACCATGGCGATCACCAGGGCGCTGCGGCCCTTGGCGCGCAGGGCGTCGCGGCGGGCGATGCGCAGGGCGAGCCGCCAGGCTCCGGGCTTCACTCGTCCACCTTCCGGCTGTTGGCGGCGGCGCTGACGAGGAGGCTGGCGGCGTCCTGGCTGACGGACTCGTCGACCATGCGGCCGTCGCGCAGGAAGACGACGCGGTCGGCCCAGGCGGCGTGACGGGCTTCGTGGGTGACCATCATGGCGGCGGCGCCGGCGTCGCAGCGGGCGCGCAGGACGGCCAGAACGGCTTCGCCGGTGGTGGAGTCGAGGGCGCCGGTGGGTTCGTCCGCGAGGACGAGGCGGCGGTCGCCGATCAGCGCGCGGGCGATGGCGACGCGCTGCTGCTGGCCGCCGGACATGTCGTCGGGGAAGCGGTCGGCGAGTTCCGGGATGCCGAGCTCCTCCAGGGCGGCCAGGGCCTCGCGGCGGGCGGCGCGGGCGGAGACGCCGTCGAGTTCGCGGGGCAGTGAGATGTTCTCGGCGGCGGTGAGGGCCGGTATCAGGTTGTAGTCCTGGAAGACGTAGCCGACGGAGCGGCGGCGGACCTGGGCGAGCTTCTTGCGGGTGAGGGCGCCGAGGGCGACGCCTTCGACCAGGACCTGGCCGGTGGTCGGGGTGTCGAGGCCGCCGGCGAGGGTGAGCAGGGTTGACTTGCCCGAGCCGGAGGGGCCCATGACGGCGACGAACTCGCCGGGGTGGACCTTGAGGTCGACGCCGCGCAGGGCCTGGACCTCGGCGGCGCCCTGGCCGTGGACGCGGGTGACGTCCTCCAGGTGCAGCACCGGCGCCTGCCGGGACTGGTCGGTGTGGGACACGGTTCCCCCCTTGTACTGGGTGCGGGCCGGGCGCTCGGGGCGCCGGGCCCTGTGGATCGGATGCCCGAGGGCCCGTCTCAGGCGCGGGTCCGGCGGCCGAGTCGGCCGGGCTTCTTGGCGGCGCCGTCGCGCGCGGCCTCGGCGGCACGGGCCTGCTGGAGTTCGGCCTGCTGGGCGAGCCGGGTCTCGCAGTGGTCGAGCCAGCGGATCTCGGCCTCGGTCTGGAAGATCAGCTGGTCTAGGACGAGCAGCCAGGCGAGGTCGTTGCTCTCGGAGGGCACGGTGCCGGGTCTGGTCTCGCCGGCGAGGGCGCGGCCCTTGAGCCGGGTGTAGTCCTGCAGGGCTTTGATGCTGTGCCGGCGCTGACCCTGGACGACGGCGGAGACGTCCACTCCGGGGACGGTCACGGCCATGGCGAGCTTGATCGCCAGTTCGTCGCGGGGCGGGCTGGTCCGGGGCACCGGGGTGTCGAACCAGGCCCGCAGTTCGGCGCGGCCGGCGTCGGTGACGGCGTAGAACTGGTGGCCCTCCTCGTCCTCCCCGGCGGCTTCGACCAGGCCGTCGCGTTCCAGCCGGGACAGTGTGGTGTAGACCTGCCCGACGTTGAGCGGCCAGGTGGCGCCGGTGCGCGCCTCGAACTCGGTGCGCAGCTGGTAGCCGTAGCGGGGGCCCTGGTCGAGCAGGGCGAGCAGGCCGTGGCGGATGGACATACTCAGTATGTATACCCGGTATGCCCTACGGCCTCAAGCCGCGCCCCTCGGGTACCGTCGTGCGGTGTGAGCCAGTTGCGCATCGCCACCTTCAACCTGTTGCACGGTCAGCCGCTCGCCCCGGACGGCGTGCCGCGGCCCTACCCGGCCGACGCGGGGGCCCCGCTGGCCGAGGCGATCGCCGCGCTGGACGCCGACGTACTGGCCCTGCAGGAGGTGGACCGGCACCAGCCGCGCTCGGGCGGCGCCGACCAGGCCGCGGTGGCGGCCGGGGCGATGGGTGCGGGCGACTGGCGCTTCGCCGCCGCGCTGCACGGGCGCCCGGCGCCGGTGGCGGGCTGGGTGCCGGACCCGTCCGGGCCGAACGGCCTGCAGGTGTACGGGCCGGGCGAGGTCGGCGACGGCGCCCCGCCCTCGTACGGGACGGCGCTGCTGACCCGGCTGCCGGTGCGGCACTGGCGGGCCCGGCGCTTCGCCCCGGCGCCGTTCGGGCTGCCGCTGCGGGTGGCCGGGCGGCGCGGGCTGACACCGGTGCCGGACGAACCGCGGGCGGCGCTGGCGGCGGTGCTGGAGGGCGGGCGCGGGCCGTTCACCGTGGTGGCCGCGCACCTGTCCTTCGTGCCCGGCTGGAACATGGCGCAGCTGGCCGGGATCCGGCGCTGGATCGCCGACCTGCCGCAGCCGCACCTGGTGCTGGGGGACTTCAACCTGGTCGGCGCCGTCCCGCGCACGGTGCTCGGCGGGGCGACGGCGCTGGAGCGCACGGCTCCGCGGGTGCGGGTGCGGGAACTGCGGGCGGCCCGGCCGGCCCGGCCGACGGTGGTGGAGCCGCGCCGGCGGCGGGTGCGCGAGCCGCGGGCGCGGCTGCACGGCTGGTACGACCTGGCGCGCACGCCGACCTACCCCTCGCACCGGCCGGCGGTGCAGTTCGACCACGTGCTGGCGGTGGGGGTGCCGCGCGCGGCGGTGGGTCCGGCGGCGGCGCCGCGCGCCACGGTGTCGGACCACCGGCCGCTGCTGGTGCGGGTCTCGCTGTAGAACTGCCGGCGTCCTAGCGGTTGGACAGGACGCCCGCCTGCTGCGGCAGGTGGGCGATGGCGGGCGGCGCGGGGTCGTACTGCAGGAGCAGCATGGCCGCGTCGTCGCCGAGCTGGCGGCCGACGTGGCGCACCACGTCCTCGTGCAGGCGCTGGAGGACGTCGCCGGGGCGGCCGTCGGCGCAGTGCGGGAAGCGTTCGGCGAGCGGGTAGAAGGCGCCGGAGCGGTCGCGGGCCTCGATCACCCCGTCGGTGAACAGCAGCACCCGGTCGTCGCCGTGCAGCGGGACCCGGTGCACCGGGGGGTGGACGTCGGCCGGATCGAGGACGCCCAGCGGAGGTACGGTCTCGGCGAGTTCGAGCGGGCGGACCAGTCCGGCGCGCAGCAGCAGCGGTGAGGGGTGGCCGCAGTTGACGAGTTCGGCGGTGCCGTCGGGCCGCACCCCGATCAGGACGAGGGTGACGAACTCCTCCTCCACGCCGGGGTGGTCGTTCTCGTGCAGGGCGCGGTCGAGGCTGACGGCCAGCCAGCCGGCGACCCGGTCGAGGGCGGGTTCCTGGTGGGCGGCCTCGCGGAAGGCGCCGAGGACGGCGGCGGCGGTCTCGACCGCGCCGAGGCCCTTGCCGCGCACGTCGCCGACCACGGCCCGGACGCCGTGCCGGGTGCTGACGACCTCGTACAGGTCGCCGCCGATGCGGGCGTGGGCGGCGGCGGCCTCGTAGTGGACGGCGGCGCGCACGCTGCCGACCCGTTCGGGAACGGGCCGCAGCAGCACCCGGCGGGCGATCGAGGCGACCAGCTGGGCGTCGGCCAGGGCGCGCTCCTGGCGCAGTCTCAGGGTGGCGCTGACCCAGCCGATCGTGGCGACCAGCAGGATCGCGATGACGCTGGCGGCGTGCACGGACTCGCCGAGCGCGTCGCTGCGGAAGGCCATCAGGAACGCCGCCGCCTCGGTGCACAGGCCGATGGCGAGCGGGTACCAGGTGCGGCGGCTGACCACGGCGGCCAGCGCGGGTACGGCGGTGAGGGCGGGTTCGACCGTCACCTCGGTGCCGCTGAGGTGGTCGAGGACGACGATCAGCACCATGCCGAGGAACGGCAGCGCGAGCGCCGTCCTCGGCCAGGTGCCGGTCGCGCCCGGTGCGGGTCCCGGGGTCGGCCCGGTGAACCGCTCTCTGATCCATCCGGTCGCGCTCAACTTCGGTCTCTCCAGCTGATGGCGCCGATGCCCGGGGGCACCTGCGGTGATGACTGAGGGTCAGGGAATGCGGGCCTCGCTGGCGGCCGGAGCACGGGGGTTGACCGGTTACCGACCCCACAATAGGCACGAAACGTGCACGACGCACAGGTTTCGGGCGTCGGCGCGATGACTTGGATGCTCTGCGTGACTCATTAGTCACTGTTCCCGATCAGGAGCCGTTCCAACTCTTTTCGGTCGGGAAGTCCTTCCGGGCGCACGATCCGTCCGCTGCGGACGTACAGGAACGAAGCCGTGACCTGCTCGGGATCGACGCCCGCCTGCTCGGCCCAGGCGAGCCGGTAGACCGCGAGCTGCAGCGGGTCGGCGGTCTCCTCGCGATGGGTCTTCCAGTCCACCACTTCGTAGCGTGACACACCGCCGGATTCCGTCACCCCGTCACCGTCCCGGTAGACCGCGTCGATCCGGCCGCGCACCACCCGTCCCGCGAGCACCAGTTGGAACGGCGCCTCCACCCGGTGGGGCCTGCGCTGGGCGTACGGGGTGCGCAGGAACGCCTCCTTGAGCCGCTCCAGGTCCTGCTCGTCCTCGATGCCGTCGTCGTCGGCGCCGGGCAGCGCACCGGGCTCGATCAGCAGCAGCGGCTCGATCCGGGACTGCACCCAGGCGTGGAAGCGGGTGCCGCGCCGGGCGGCGGGCTGCGGGGGGCGCGGCATCGGGCGGGCCAGGTCGCGGGCGAAGCCGTCGGGGTCGGCGGCCAGCCGCAGCAGTTGGGTGGCGGACAGCGCGGGCGGCAGCGGCACCTCCCGGGCGGTGCGCCGGGAGCGCTCCAACTCGCCCAGCAGCGCGGTCAGATCGCGGTCCCAGGAGGCGACCTGGCGCTGGTCCTCGGCCGCCATCGGCTCCGGTTCGGGGGCCGGCGCCCCGGCCACCCGGGCGCGCACCACCTCGGCGACCCGGCGGCGGGCGTGCTGGGCGGCCGGGTCCAGCGGCAGCGGCCAGGGGCGTTCGACGGCGGTGGCGAGCGCCGGGTTCACCGCCCCCTTCTCCGGCTGCTCGGCCCAGTGCTCGACCTCGCCGGCGCCGGGCCGCTCGCAGTGCGCGCGCAGCTGCTCCAGGAAGACGGACGGGCCGCGGACGGTCTTCTGGTTCGGCCCCCACCAGTGCCCGGAGGCCAGCAGCAGGGAGCGGGGGCGGGTGAACGCGACGTAGCCCAGGCGCAGTTCCTCGGTGCCGGAGTGCTCGGCCAGCTCCTTCTTGAAGGCGGCCATCGACTTGCTCGTCCAGCCGCCGCGCACGTCGGGCAGGGTGGCGGCGTCGCCACGCAGGGCGTGCGGGAGCACCCGCTTGGTGCTGGTCCAGCGCTCGCGCGCGGTGCCGGACGGGAACACGCCCTTCACCAGGCCGGGGACGGCCACCACGTCCCACTCCAGGCCCTTGGACTTGTGCGCGGTGAGCACCTTCACGGTGTCCTCGCCGCCGGGCAGGCTGCTGTCCAGGCCGCGCTCGTACTCCTGGGCGGCGCGCAGGAAGCCGAGGAAGGCGGCCAGGCCCGGGTCGCCGTCCAGGTCGGCGAAGGAGGCGGCGACGTCCAGGAAGGCGTGCAGGGTCTCCCTGCGCCGGGCCGCCAGCGCCTGCGGGGAGGCGGCGAGCTCGACCTCCAGGCCGGTGACGGTCAGCACCCGGTGCAGCACGTCCATCAGCGGGTCGGCGAGCGAGCGGCGCAGTTCGCGCAGTTCGGCGGCGAGCCGGGCGAAGCGCACCCTGGCCTCGGCGGAGAACGGCAGGTCGTCGCTCCGGTCCCCCTGCTCACCGGTCGAGGAGGTCAGGAAGGTCTCCACCGCGTCGGCGAGCGACACCACCTCGGTCGGGTCGGCCTCGGCGACGGCCGCGGCCAGCGCCTCCACGCCCTCGGGGCGCTCGGTGCGCACCAGTTCGGCGGCCCGGCGGCCGAGCAGGGCGAGGTCGCGCGGGCCGATCCGCCAGCGCGGGCCGATCAGCAGGCGCACCAGGGCGGCGTTGGCGGTCGGGTCCTGCAGCACCTCGCAGACCGCTACCAGGTCAGCCACCTCGGGCAGTTGCAGCAGCCCGCCGAGGCCCACCACCTCGACCGGCACCTCGCGGGCGACCAGCGCGGCGTGGATGTCCGGGAAGGCCGCGCCGCCCCGGCACAGCACGGCGATCCGGCCGGGCGCGGTGCCGGTGCGCACCAGGTGGGCGATCGAGTCGGCGAGCCAGTCGACCTCCTCGGCGTGGGTCGGCAGCAGCGCGGCCCGCACGTAGCCGTCCTGTTCGGCGCCGGGGGCCGGGCGCAGCGCCTCGACGCCCTCGTGCGCGGCCCGCAGCGGTGCGGCGAGTTCGTTGGCGAAGGCGAGCAGGCGTCCGCCGCTGCGGCGGTTCTCGCTGAGCGCGTAGCGGTCGGCGGGGCGGCCGTCGGCCTGCGGGAAGTGCCGGGGGAAGTCGTCGAGGTTGGCGACGGAGGCACCGCGCCATCCGTAGATGGCCTGGCAGGGGTCGCCGACGGCGGTCACCGGGTGGCCGGTGGCACCACCGCCGTCCCGGGAGGCGCCGAAGAGGCCGGCGAGCATGAGCCGCTGGGCGACGGAGGTGTCCTGGTACTCGTCGAGCAGGACGACCCTGAACTGGCCGCGCAGCAGGGCGCCGACCTCGGGGCGCTGCTGGGCGAGGCGGGCGGCGGCGGCTATCTGGTCGCCGAAGTCCATCAGTCCGGCGGCCTGCTTGCGGCGGCGGTACTCCTCGACCAGGCGCAGCAGTTCCAGCCGGGCGCGGGCGGTGACGGGGACGGCCCGCAGGTCGTCGTTGCTCAGCTTGACGGTGGCGAGGGTGTCGAGCAGTTCCTCGTCGTGGGCGCGCAGCGCTGCGGGCTCGACCAGGTGCTCGGCGAGTTCGCCGTCCAGGGCGGTCAGGTCGGCGACGAGGTTGGCGAAGGTGCCGGTGAGGGCGGGGAAGGGGCCGCGGGCGGTGCGCAGCACCTTGGCGGCGAGCTGGAAGCGGGTGGCGTCGGCGAGCAGCCGCACGTCCGGCTCTATGCCGATGCGCAGGCCGTGCTCCTTGAGCAGGCGGCCGGCGAAGGCGTGGTAGGTGGAGATCTCCGGTTCGCCGAGCGGTTCGGTGTGGTCCCGGTCGGCGACGCCGGCGCGCAGCAGGGCGGTGCGGACGCGTTCGGCGAGTTCGCCGGCGGCCTTGTTGGTGAAGGTGAGCCCGAGCACCTCCTCGGGGCGTACGGCGCCGGAGCCGACCAGCCAGACGACCCGGGCGGCCATCACGGTGGTCTTGCCGGAGCCTGCGCCGGCCACGATCACGGCGGGGGCGAGGGGGGCGCCGATGGCCGCCATCTGCTCCCGGTTGAACGGGATGCCCAGCAGCTCCTTGAGCTGGTCGGGATGGCTGAGCACGGCGGTCACCCCGCAACGGTAACGGGCGGGGCGGACACTCCGGGCGCCCGGCCGCCGTGACCCTGGCTACCCCCGCCCCGGGGCGGACGGGTGGGTCACAGCAGCTGTGCCCCGTCGCGCTGGGCGGAGCAGCTGCGGCGGAAGGCGCAGCGGTCGCAGCCGCCGCCGGTCTGCGGGACGAAGCGTTCGGCGAGGACCTTGCCGGCGGCCTGGGCGAGCAGGTCCTCGATCCACGGTTCGCCCTCCGGCGGCTCCTGCCGCTGCACCTTGGGGGCGTCCGGGGCGGTCCTGGCGGCGGCCTCGCGCAGGTGGACGAGTTCGGCGCCGCCGGTGGCCGGCGGGCGTTCGGTGAAGCCGGGCAGCTCGTTGAGGGCGCCGGCCCGGACGGCGAGCTGGTAGACGGCGAGCTGCTTGTGCTCGGGCAGCGACCTGTCGGTGGGGATCTGCTTGCCGGTCTTGAAGTCGACGACGTACGCGCGTCCGGCGTGGTCCTTCTCGACCCGGTCCATGGAGCCGCGGATGCGCACCGAGACGCCGCCGACGTCGAGGGTGACGTCGAAGCCGTGCTCGGTGGCGACGACGTCGCGGCCGCGTTCGAGGACGTGCCAGTTGAGGAAGCGCTCCAGGGCGGCGCGGGCCTCGGTCTTCTCCTGGTGGGACTTCCACGGGGCGTCGAAGGCGAGGGCGTCCCAGACGGTGTCCAGGCGGGCCATGAGGACGGCGAGGTCGGCGGGGGTGCGGCCGGAGCCGACCTCGTCCGCGAGGGCGTGCACCACGTTGCCGAAGCCCTGGGCGGCGGTGCCGACGCCGCGGGCCCCGACCTCCTTGTCGAGGAACCACTGCAGCGAGCAGTTCTCCAGCTGTTCCAGGCCGCTGCCGGACAGCCGTACGGGCGCGTCGGCGCTGCGCAGCGGCTCGGGGGCGGCGGTGGGGTCGTCCAGGCCCCACCAGCGGTCGGGATGGGCGGCGGGCACCAGCGGCAGGCCGTCCTCGTCGGTGGCGGAGGCGAGGACGGCGAGGCGTTCGGCGGCGGCCCGGCGCAGTTCGGGCGAGCGGGCGGGGTCGACGGTGACGGCGCGCAGTTCGGCGACCAGGGCGGCCACGGACAGGGGTCGGCGCGGGCGGTGGGTGACGTCCTCGACGGTGACCGGCGGGGTGCGGCGCACGACCTTGCCGGTGCGCGGGTCGACGTCCTCGCGGTAGAGCTCGCGCAGGAAGCGGGACGGTTCGTCGCCGTCGTCGGCGGGGGCCTTGACGGCGGTGACGATCAGCCGTTCCCTGGCGCGGGTGGCGGCGACGTAGAAGAGGCGGCGTTCCTCGCCCAGCAGGGCGGCCGGGGAGAGCGGTTCGGCGAGGCCGTCGCGGCCGATCCGGTCGGCCTCCAGCAGGGAGCCGCGGCGGCGCAGGTCGGGCCAGAGGCCGTCCTGGACGCCGGCGACGACGACCAGGCGCCATTCCAGGCCCTTGGAGCGGTGGGCGGTCATCAGCCGTACCGCCTCGGGGCGGACGGTGCGGACGGTGAGGGTGTCGGCGGCGATGTCCTGGGCTTCGAGTTCGGCGAGCAGGTCGAGGGCGCTTCGGTGGCCGGTGACCTGCTCCTCGGCGCGGGCGGCGGTCTCGAACAGGGCGCACAGCGCGTCCAGGTCCCGGTCGGCGTTGCGGCCGGCGGCGCCGCCGCGCAGGGCGGCCCGCTCCAGGCGTTCGCGCCAGCGGCGGCTGCCGTCCCACAGTTCCCAGAGGGCCTCCTCGGCGGTGCAGCCGCCGGCCAGCAGTTCGCGGACCTTGCGCAGCAGGGTGCCGAGGTCGCGGGCGCGGCGGGCGGTCGCCGGGTCGAGGGCGATCAGGCGTTCGGGTTCGGCGAGTGCCTCGCGGATCAGCTCGCCGGCCGGGCGCGGGGCGGCGGCGGGGCGGTCTTCGGCACGCAGGGCGGCGCGTTCCTCCTCGCGCAGCGCGCGGCCGAGGCGGCGCAGGTCGGAGCCGTCGAGGCCGCCGAGCGGGCCGGTCAGCAGGGTGTGGGCCAGGTCGGTGGTGAGCGGGTCGGGGGCGTCCGGGTCGCCCTGCTTGTCACGGGCGGCCTGCTCGGCGCAGACCCGCAGGGCGAGCAGCAGCTGGGCGACGGCTGGCTCCTCGCGCAGCGGCAGGTCGTCGCCGTCGATCTCCAGCGGGACGCCGGCCGCGCCGAGGGCCCGGCGCACGCCGGGGATGGAGCGCGCGCCGGCCCGGACGAGGACGGCCATCTCGCCCCAGGGCACGCCGTCCTCCAGGTGGGCGCGGCGCAGCAGGTCGGCGATCGAGTCGAGTTCGGCGCCGGGGGTGGGGTAGGTGTAGACCTCGACCCGGCCGCCCTCGCGGGAGGGCAGCAGGGCGCGGTGCTGGGCGAGTTTGTCGGCGGGCAGCCGGCCCATCGGCATCCGGCGGGCGATTTCGCGGGAGGCGGCGAGCAGGACGGCGCCGGAGCGGCGGGAGACCCGCAGCACCTTGACGTCGGCGGGGCTGCCGTCGGCCTGCCGGAAGGCCTGGGGGAAGTCGAGGATGCCGTTGATGTCGGCGCCGCGGAAGGCGTAGATCGACTGGTCGGGGTCGCCGACGGCGACCAGGTCGCGTCCGCCGCCGGCGAGCTGGCGCAGCAGCCGGACCTGGGAGGGGTCGGTGTCCTGGTACTCGTCGACGAAGACGACCTGGTAGCGCTCGCGGAGCCGTTCGCCGACCTCGGGGCGTTCGGCGAGCAGGACGGCGCGGTGGACGAGTTCGGCGTAGTCGAGGACGCCGCGCAGGTCGAGCACGTCGAGGTAGTCGGCGAGGAAGTGCGCGGCGGCGGCCCAGTCGGGGCGCTGGACGCCCTGGGCGAAGCGTTCGAGTTCGGCCTCGCCGAGGCCGAGTTCGCGGCTGCGGGCGAGGACGGCGCGGACCTCGTCGGCGAAGCCGCGGGTGGTCAGGCAGGCGCGCAGGTCGAGCGGCCACTTGATGCGGGGGCCCGCGGCGGAGCCGCTGGCCGACTCCGTGTGCCTGGCGTCCTCGGCACCGCCGGCCAGCAGTTCGCGGACCATGACGTCCTGTTCGGGGCCCGAGAGCAGCCGCAGCGGTTCGGCGTAGTCCTCCGGCTCCTGGTGGGCGCGCAGCAGGGCGTAGCAGAAGGAGTGGAAGGTGGTGGCCTGCGGAGCGGCGGCGGAGCTGCCGAGCCGGCCGGACATCCGGTCGCGCAGTTCCACGGCGGCCTTGCGGCTGAAGGTGAGGACGAGGATCCGCTCGGGGTCGGTGCCGTCCTGGATGCGCCGGGCGACCGCCTCGACGAGGGTGGTGGTCTTGCCCGTGCCCGGTCCGGCGAGGACGAGCAGCGGGCCGCCGGTGTGCTCGACCACGGCGCGCTGGTAGGCGTCCAGCTCGGGCGGGTCGGGCTGGACGAGCGGGCTGCGCACGAGCCGGAAGGGGGAACTCACGAACAAGGTCCTGGGTGGGGCGGAGGGGCATGGCCGGGCGGGCCCGTCGGGGCCCGCCCGCATCGAGCCTACGATCCTGCCCCGTCAATCCCGTCCGTGCGCGGGGTTCGGTGAAATCTCCTCGCCGTCCCAGCGGGCCCGCCTCAGGTCGACCCGGGGCGGATCGGCGAGTTCGCGCAGCGGGGTGCCCTCCTCGCTGTAGTGGGCGAGGGCGCGGTGTTCGTGCCCGGGCAGGAAGCGGCCGTCGGCGCGGACCACCCGCCACCAGGGCACCGAGCCGCCGTACAGGGCCATCACCCGCCCGACCTGCCGGGGGCCGCCCTGGCCGAGGTACTCGGCGACGTCGCCGTAGGTCATCACCCTGCCGGGTGGAATCCGCTCGGTCAGGTCGAGCACCAGTTCGGCGAACGGTGGTAGGGCGCCCGGGACGCCGTCGTCTGTTACGTCCGTCACCTGCGGCATTCTTCCTTACAGGGGCGCGTGCGAGGCCCCGTACGAACGACCCGCCGCGCCCGATCCGGCCCCTGTCCAGCACGGGGGGTCGGGGCATGCCACCATCTTCGGGGCGGTGAGTGGTGATACGAGGACAAGACCAGATGACCGGGACGGCTGACGTGGGCGTGGACAGGGACTCCGACGAGTCCGGCTCCGCCGTGCCCCCGGCTCCCGGTGACGAGTCCGAAGGGCGGCCCGACGAGGGGCCGACGCCGGAAGTCTCCCTGATCAAGGACCTGACGATCAAGACCCCCACGCCCGAGAAGGCCCCCGAGTCGCAGCCGCGGCCACCCGCCGCGGCGCCGCCCGCCCCGCGGACCGAGTACCACGAGCCGCTGGACGACGCCCCGCACCTGGACGTCGACGAGCCGCTGCTCGCCGCCCGCGCGCACCGCCCGTCCGATCTGATCCGCTTCCTGGCCGGGGTCCTCGGGATAGTCGCCGTCTTCGTCCTGGCCGGCATCGCCACCTCGACGACCACCGGCATCGAGCAGGACATCGCCACCAACGCGCCGCACTTCTCGGCAGTGCTGTCCACCATCACCGGCCTGGTCTCCAGCGTCGCGGTGCTCGCCGTGCCGCTGGCCTTCGCGGTCGAGCGGCTGATCAAACGCGACGGCCTGCGGGTCGCCGACGGCGTGCTCGCCTCGGTGCTCGCGTACGGCGTCTCGCTGGGCATCGACTGGTGGGTGGCCGAGGGCGCCTCCATGCACATCCGGGACGCGCTGACCCGGCTGCCGCTGGACAGCAACAGCACCCTCACCGACCCGGTGCACGGCTACCTCGCCCCGGTGATCGCCTACATGACCGCCGTCGGCATGACGAGCAGACCGCGCTGGCGGGTGGCCCTGTGGGTGGTGGTGATCTTCAGCGGGGTCACCGAGCTGCTCGGCGGCTACACCACCCCGCTGTCGCTGATGCTCACGGTGCTGATCGGCTGGTCCGTCGCGTACGGCACCCTGTACGCGATCGGCTCCCCCAACATCCGGCCCACCGGCCAGCACCTGATGATCGGCCTGCGCAAGGTCGGCTTCACCCCGGACAGCGCCCACCGCGCCCCGGACGCCCCCGGCGGCACCCGGCGCTACTACGTCACCCAGCAGGACGGCCCGCCGCTGGACGTCCACATCATCGACCGCGAGCAGCAGGCCTCCGGCTTCTTCTACCGGGCCTGGCGGCGGCTGCGGCTGCGCTCGGTCGCGGTGCGCCGCAGCCCCCAGTCGCTGCGCCAGGCACTGGAGCAGGAGGCCCTGATCGCGTACGCGGCGGCCGCCTCGGGCGCGCGCGCGCCGCAGCTGGTGGCCACCTCCGAACTGGGCCCGGACGCCGCGATCCTGGTGTACGAGAACGTCGAGGGCCGGACCCTCGACGAGCTCGCCGACGAGGAGGTCACCGACCTGGTGATGGCCTCGCTGTGGCGCTCGGTGGCGGCCCTGCACGAGCGCCGGATCGCCCACCGCCGGCTGACCGGCGAGTCGCTGCTCGTGGTGGACGACAAGTCGGCCTGCCTGGTCAACCTCTCCGGCGGCGACATCGCCGCCACCGACCTGACGCTGCGCATCGACGTCGCCCAGCTGCTGACCACCTTCGCGCTGCGGATCGGCCCCGAGCAGGCCGTCGCCACCGCCAACGCGGTGCTCGGCGCGGACCGGGTCGCCCAGGCGCTGCCGCTGCTCCAGCCGGTCGGGATGAGCCGCTCGACCCGGATCGACCTCGCCAAGCTCACCAAGGAGCGCAAGGCGGCCGCCCGGGCCAAGGCCCTGGAGCAGGTCGCGGCCGGCGAGCGCACCCAGCAGCAGGCCGAGGAGGACATCGCGGCGGCCGGCGAGGACCTGCTCAGCCGCATCCGCGGCCAGATCCTGCAGATCGCCCCCGAGGCGCCGATGGAGCCGGCCAAGCTGGAGCGGCTGAAGCCGAAGAGCCTGATCATGGTGATCGCGCTCACCTTCGCCGCCTACCTGGCGCTGACCACCATCAAGCCCGCCCAGCTCAAGCTCTCCCAGATGAACTGGGCCTGGGCGGCGGCGGCCCTGCTGGCGGCCGCGTTCAGCTACGTCGCCGCCGCGATGAGCCTGACCGGTTTCGTCCCCGAGCGGCTGCCTTTCCGGCGCACCGTCGCGGCCCAGCTGGCCGGCTCCTTCGTGAAGCTGGTCGCCCCCGCCGCGATCGGCGGCATCGCGCTCAACACCCGCTACCTGCAGAAGGCCGGCATCCGCCCCGGCCAGGCGGTCGCCTCGGTCGGCGCCTCCCAGCTGGCGGGCCTGGCCGGGCACCTGCTGCTGCTGTTCAGCTTCGGCCTGATCACCGGCAGCCAGACCAACGGCGACCTCTCCGCCTCCCGGGCGGTGATCATCGGGGTGCTGACCGCCGCGGTGCTCGCCCTGGTGGTGGCCGCGGTCGCGCCGCTGCGCCGCTTCGTCCTGGGCCGGCTGCGCTCGCTGTTCTTCGGCGTGGTGCCGCGCATGCTCGACCTGATGCAGACGCCCAGCAAGCTGGTCACCGGCTTCGGCGGCATCCTGCTGCTGACCCTCTCCTTCACCGCCTGCCTGGACTTCTCGGTGCAGGCCTTCGGCGGCAACGTCAGCTTCTCGGCCGTCGCGGTGGTCTTCCTGACCGCCAACGCGGCCGGCTCTGCGATCCCCACCCCGGGTGGCATCGGCCCGGTCGAGGTCGCCCTGATCGGCGCGCTGACCGTCGCGGACGTCTCCCCCGCGGTCGCCACCCCGGCGGTCTTCCTCTACCGGGCGCTGACCTTCTGGCTGCCGGTGCTTCCGGGCTGGATCGCCTACAACGTGCTGCAGCGCAAGCACGCGCTCTGAGCCACGCAGTCGTACGGAACGAACGGAGGAGGGCCCCACCGCCGAGCGGTGGGGCCCTCCTTCGCGTACCGGCCGCCTAGTAGACCGGCTTGTGCGGCTCGATCTGGTTCACCCAGCCGAGCACGCCGCCGCCCAGGTGGACGGCGTTGGCGAAGCCCGCGGCCTTGACCACGGCCAGCACCTCGGCCGAGCGCACGCCCGACTTGCAGTGCAGCACGATCTTCTTGTCCTGCGGCAGCTTCTCCAGGGCGTCGCCCATGAGGAACTCGTTCTTCGGGATCAGCACCGCGCCGGGGATGTTGACGATCTCGTACTCGCCCGGCTCGCGGACGTCGATGAGGTAGATGTCCTCCTCGTCGTCCTGCCACTGCTTGAGCTGCTGCGAGGTGACGGTCGAACCGGCGGCGGCGGCCTGCGCCTCCTCCGAGACGACGCCGCAGAAGGCCTCGTAGTCGATCAGCTCGGTGACCGTCGGGTTCTCGCCGCAGACCGCGCAGTTCGGGTCCTTGCGGACCTTCACCTGGCGGTAGTTCATCTCCAGGGCGTCGTAGATCATCAGCCGGCCGACCAGCGGGTCGCCGATGCCGGCCAGCAGCTTGATCGCCTCGTTCACCTGGATCGAGCCGATGGACGCGCACAGCACGCCCAGCACGCCGCCCTCGGCGCAGGACGGGACCATGCCCGGCGGCGGGGCCTCCGGGTAGAGGCAGCGGTAGCAGGGGCCGTGCTCGGCCCAGAACACGCTGGCCTGGCCGTCGAAGCGGTAGATCGAGCCCCACACGTACGGCTTGCCGAGCAGCACCGCAGCGTCGTTCACCAGGTAGCGGGTGGCGAAGTTGTCGGTGCCGTCCACGATCAGGTCGTAGCCGGAGAAGATCTCCATCACGTTGGAGTTGTCGAGGCGCTCCTCGTGCAGCACCACGTCGACGTAGGGGTTGATCTCCTTGACCGAGTCGCGGGCCGACTCCGCCTTGGAGCGGCCGACGTCCGACTGGCCGTGGATGACCTGCCGCTGCAGGTTCGACTCGTCGACCACGTCGAACTCGACGATGCCCAGCGTGCCGACACCGGCGGCGGCCAGGTACAGCAGCGCGGGCGAGCCCAAGCCACCGGCGCCGACGCACAGCACCTTGGCGTTCTTCAGCCGCTTCTGCCCGGCCATCCCGACCTCCGGGATGATCAGGTGGCGGGAGTACCTGCGGACCTCGTCAACGGTGAGCTCGTCGGCCGGCTCGACCAGGGGTGGCAACGACACGGGGACTCCGATGGGTGTCTTGTTCAGGTGGCCAAGGGCCAGCCTCGGACGGGGTTGCTGCTCCGCCACGCGGGTGGCTCTCTAGGCCAACAGTGTCACGTCCCTCCGGTATTCCGAGACAGCCCGTCCGATGGGCGAGACGGGCCGCGCCGGATCGTGGAACCGGCCACCGGGCCGCTCAGGGCGCCCCGGGCCCGGAATCACGGGCCCGGGAGGCCGCCGGACCGACTCAGACCCGGCAGGCCGTCTCCAGCCAGACGTCCCCGAGCGACTCCTCCAGCGGCACCTGTGTCCGCCAGCCGAGACGGTCCCGGGCGGTGCGCACGTCCGCCTGCCGCCAGGGCACCGGCTCGCCCGGCGCGGGCCGGCCCTCCGGCCGCCGCTCCTCCGCCCGGTGGCCCGGCAGGTGGTGGCCCGGCAGGTGGTCGCCACCCTGCCCGCCGACCTGCGCGGGCAGCAGGACCTGCCGGTTCTCCTCCACGATCGCCCCCTCGAAGCCCGACGCCCGGACCAGCAGCTGGGCCGCGTCCCGGGCCCGCACGGCGTGCCCGCTGCCCACGTTGATCACCCCCGTGGCAGCCGAGACCGCCGCCGCCTGGATCGCCCGCGCGACGTCCCGCACGTCCACGAAATCCCGGTATCCGGACAGGTCCGGCATCCGCACCTGGTTCTCGTCCCGCTCCAGCGCCCGCCGCAGGCCCTCCGCGAGCCGCCCGAACAGCGAGGCCGTCGGCGCCCCCGGGCCCACCACGTCGAACACCCGCAGCACCGCCGCGTCCAGCCCGGAGGCCAGCACCAGTTCCGTCCCGGCCAGCTTGGACACCCCGTACGGGCCGACCGGCCGCGGCTCGGCCTGCTCGGACACCGGCACCCCGCCGGGCACCGGCCCGTACTCGGCGGCCGAGCCGACGTGCACCAGCCGGGCCGGCTCGCGGCTGCGCCGGATCGCCTCGCAGACCGTCGCGACGGCCAGCGTGTTCGACCGGATCAGGGTCCGCGAGCTGCCGTACGTGGCGCCCGCGCAGTTGATCACCACCTGCGGCGCGACCGCGTCCAGGAAGCGGGCCAGCGCGCCCGGACTCCCGGTGGTCAGGTCGAAGCGGATGTCGGCCGAGTCGCGCCGGCCGAGCACCGTCACCTGCAACTCCTGGTCCATCAGCAGACGATCGGTCACCCGGCGGCCGATGAAGCCGTCGGCGCCCAGCAGCAGCACCCTCATCGGGGGCGTCCTTCCACGAAGCGAGGTCGCGGACGACCTGGCGGACTGAAAAACAGCGGGAACAGCGAACGAGATCTGACAGGGCTTCACCGGGCCGGCGCTCAACGGTGCGAGCCCGCCCGGCCGAGCACCGCCCAGCCGTGCACCAGCAGCACCGCCGCGACCGCTCCGCCGCCCAGCAGGACGGCCGACGGCCAGGGGCGGCCCAGGGCCAGCAGCACCGCCGTGGCGGCGGGCCCGGCCGCGGCGCCCAGCGCGGCGGCCGCCGACCGGCCGCAGCGCGCCAGCAGCGCGGGCAGCACCAGCAGCAGGCCCAGCACACCCTGCGCCGCCCACGCGGTGGCGCCGGCCCGCTCGGCGGCCAGTTGCAGCAGCCCGCCGCCGTGGCCGGGCCCGGGCCGCGGGGCGACGACCGCGATCACGGCCAGCGCGGCGTAGGTCAGCACCCCGAGCACCGCCAGGTGCAGCGCCACCGCGACCGGCAGTACCGGCCGCATCCGGGCCCGGAAATCGGCCAGCGTGCGGGCCGCCCCGAGGTGCTCCCGGCCGACCCGCCGGTACCAGCGGGCCGCCCGCTCGGCCGCGCCCGTCGACACCGCGGCGGCCAGCACCAGTGCGGCGGCCAGCGGCCGGTCCGCGCCCGGTGCCGCCAGCGGGAGCAGCAGCAGCGCGGCCAGGCCCAGCCCGTACCCGAGCGCGGCCGGGCGCCACCGGGAGCCGGCCGGCCCGACCGGCGCGCGCACCGGGCCGAACTCCGCCGGACGGGCCGCTCCGCACGGCGGCGGGCCGGACCCGGCCGGGGGCGGCGCGGTCAGCGCGGGCAGCAGCACCAGCGGGACGGCGGCGGGTAGCAGCACCGGCCAGCCGGCGCCCAGCGCCACCACCCCGGCGCAGGGCAGCACGGCCAGCACGGCCGCGGCCGGCGCCGCCCGTCGGGCGTCCCCGCCCGGCCGCTCGCCGGCTGGCTCCGGCCCCGGCGGCCGCCGGGGCACCCGCGCGTACAGCTCCTCGGCCAGCGAGAACAGGTCGGCGTGCCGGCAGCGCGCGGCGGCCTCCGGGCCGAGCCCGGCCTCCTCCAGCCCGGCGGCGATATCCAGCGGGTCGACGGCGCGCTCGCACAGCTCCCGGTACTCGGCCATCACCTCGCGCACCGGGTCGGCGCTGGAACCGCCGACCGCCGAGCCGGGCATCAGACGGCCTCCACGAGGGCCGGCCCGGCGGGTCTCGCCGGCTCGGGCAGCACCTCGGCGGGGGGTGTACGGGCGGCGAGTCGCCCGTGCCTGTCCTCGGGAGCCCCCGAGTCCTCGCCCTCGGCCTCCGGGTCGGCCTGGTCGGCCCGCTCAACCCACCCATCCTGCCCGTCCCGGCCGTCCTGCCCGTCCCGGCCGTTCCGCCCATCCTGGCCGCGCGGACCGTCGGCGAGCCAGTACTCGGCGGGGCGGGCGAACGGGCGCGGTGCGCGGCCGCCCTCGCCGGCGCCGCCGCCCTCGGGGAAGGCGGGGTACTGCGAGACCAGCTCCAGGTAGATCTCCCGGAAGGCGCCGATCACCGGCTCGACGGCGAAGCGTTCCTGCGCCCGCAGCCGTCCCGCCAGGCCGAGCCGGGAGCGCCGCTCCTCGTCGCGCAGCAGGGCCAGGCAGGCCCCGGCCAGGGCGCGCGGGTCGCGGGCGGGCACCAGCAGTCCGGTCGGGCCGACCACCTCGCGGGCCACCCCGACGTCGGTCGCGACCACCGCGCGGCCGCTGAGCATGGCGTCGGCGAGCAACCGGGGGCTGCGCTGGGAGAGCGCGGAGAAGACGGCGAGGGTGCCCCCCTGCCAGGCCTCGGCGAGCGAGCCGGGCCGCCCGGCGAAGTCCACCGCCCCGGCCACCCCGAGCCGCTCGGCGACCGCCGCGCAGTGCGCGAGGTAGCCGGGGGCCGCCTCGTCGCCGTGCACCACGAGGCGCGCCGCGGGCAGTTCGGCGCGGACCCCGGCGAAGGCGTGCAGCATGAGTTCGGTGTCGCGCCCGGGCTCCAGCGCGCCCGCCCAGACCAGGGTCGGCCGCGCGGGCTCCGCTCCGGCCGCCGGGCGGTCCACGTCCGGGATGCCCTCGTACACCACCCGGGTGCGCGCCGGATCGGCCCCGCAGCGGCGCTGCCACTGCTGGTCGTGGGCGCTGCCCGGGGTGAGTATCGCGGCCTGCCGGTAGGTCTCCTCGGTGAGCGCCCGGAAGAAGGACAGCAGCAGCGCCCGGACCGGCGTCGAAGGCTGGGGGAGGTACGGCGCCCCGCGGTAGCCGAGGTACTGCTCGCGCAGGTGCAGGCCGTGCTCGGTGACCACGAACGGCACCCCGTGCAGGTGCCGGGCGACCAGGGCGGGGAGCGCGGCCGGGCCGCCGCCGACCACGTGGCACAGGTCGGCGCCGCCGAGGCCGCCGGGTCCGGTGCCGTACCACGGCGCGGACAGCGGGCGCAGGCACTGCTCCAGCAGGTCGGCGGCGACCAGGACGTCGCAGACCAGCGGCTGTCCGGCCGAGGTGTCCGCGCCGGGCAGCCGCCAGGTCCGCTCCAGGACGCCCCGGGCGTGGGCGGAGGCGAGGAAGGCGGGCAGCGCGCCCCCGTCCTCCCGGGCCAGCCCGGCCAGCCGGTACAGCCCGGCCCCGAAGCCGGCCCGCTCCCCCGGCAGCACCAGGGCCCGAACCAGTTCCTCGTACGCCCGGGCGTACTGGCCTCTGCGCAGCGCCCCGGGGGCCCGGCCGCGCGGGCTGCGGGCCCACAGCGCCAGGTGGTGGACGCCCCGCCAGACGGGCGAGAGCCGCCAGACGGGCCCCGGGCCGGGCGGGCCGGACAGCAGGTAGAGCTCGAACCCGTGCTCCGGCAGGCCTTCGGCCAGCCGCTCGCACCAGGCTCCGGCGCCACGGTGCGGATGCGGACGGGCACCCTCGGTGAGCAGGGCGACGCGCACGGGAGACCTCCTCTGGTTGCTACCCCTCCGAGGGGCTACCGGAGCCGCGGGGCCGTACGCCGGGACCCATGCTGTTGCCCGCCACCCACCGAGTGGTCCGGTGCCTGCGGCTCTCCCCCACACCTGTTCGGTCCGGCAGCAGAACGGTAGGACCGGCCTCCGGTCACCCATCGCTCACATGCCTGCGTGCCACCTGAACGAGTGAACCGCCGTGACCTCGCCCGGAACCAGGGCGTTAGCGGGCGCTATACGGCGGGCCCCGCCCGCCCCGGGCCGCCGGACGGCCCCTCAGCGGGCGGTGGCCGCGATCAGCTCGCGCACGGCCCGGGCGACCGCGTCAGGGTGCTCCAACATCGCCACGTGCCCGGACTCCGGCAGCACCAGCAGCCGGGCGTCGGCGAAGGCCGCGCAGGCCCGGCGGGCGGAGCGGTAGGCGACCAGCTTGTCGCGCAGCCCGTACACCAGCAGCACCGGCGCGGCCACCTGCTCGGCCTGGCGCCACAGCGCCTGGTCGCCGCGCTCGGTGTACGCGGAGACGATCCCGCGGGCCGAACCGACCAGGGCCGTCATGGCGTGCGGCAGCTCCATCCGGCGCCGGTACTCGGCCACCGCCTCGGCCCGGGCTACCGGGCTCAGGCCGGCCGGGTCGCCGTAGACCAGGCGCAGCAGGTCCTCGGTGGCCGCCTCGGCGTCGCGTCGGCCGCCGGGCAGCCGGCGCAGCAGTGCGGGCACGCCGGGCAGGGCGAGCAGGCCGGTGGACCAGGCGGAGCGCTGCGGGGGCAGTTCGGGCAGGGCGGGCGAGACCAGGGTGAGGGAGCGGACGAGGTCGGGGCGCAGCGCGGCGAGGCGGACGGCGACGGCGCCGCCGAGCGAGTTGCCGAACAGGTGGACCGGGCCCCGGCCCGAGGCCTCCAGGTAGCCGATGACGGCGCGGACGTGGCCGGAGAGGCCGAGGTTGCCGTCGGTGGGCGGCTCTGAGCGGCCGAAGCCGGGCAGGTCGACGGCCTCCCCGTCGACGAGGCCGGAGAGCCGGTCCATCAGGGCGGTCCAGTTGGCGGCCGAGCCGCCGAGTCCGTGCACGAAGAGCCCGGGCTCCCGCCCGTCGGCGCCGCCGGCTGCAATCTGGGGCGCCTCGGCAGGCCGGTGCACCGCGAGCACCGCGCCGGGGACCTCGACCGTACGTACCTGCTGCTCAGCGCTGCTCATGGTGGACGATGGTAGTGAGCCCCTGGCCGGGGGCGGCGGGGGGTGGTGCGGCTGTCCCATCCCTCGTCACACCACTGCCGAGGCCGAGGTCAGCGCCGTATTGTGGGCTCCTGACAAGGGGATCGGGCACCTTTTCTCGCCTTCGCCGAACGCGGGCGCGGTTACCGAAAAGTAGAATCGGCCCTCTTGCCAGCCCCGAAACAAGCCCGAAGTGAGGAGCGCCGTGACGGCCATCCAGGAGGCGCAGGAGCGCCCGCGCGGTGCCCGCCTGCCGCGAAGCGCCCGCCGTGAACAACTGCTCGGTGCCGCCCAGGAGGTGTTCGTCGCGCAGGGCTACCACGCGGCCGCCATGGACGACATCGCCGACCGCGCCGGGGTGAGCAAGCCGGTGCTGTACCAGCACTTCCCCGGGAAGCTGGAGCTCTACCTGGCGCTGCTGGACAAGCACTGCGACGCCCTGGTCGAGTCGACCCGCGAGGCGCTGGGCACGACCACCGACAACAAGCTGCGGGTGGCCGCGACGATGGAGGCGTACTTCAACTACGTCTCCAGCGAGTCGGGCGCCTTCCGGCTGGTGTTCGAGTCGGACCTGACGAACGAGCCGGCCGTGCGCGAGCGGGTGGAGCGGGCCTCCGAGGCGAGCGCGACGCTGGTCAGCAAGGTGATCCAGGAGGACACCGACCTGCCGGAGGCGGAGTCCAAGCTGCTGGCCGCCGGGGTCTGCGGCCTGGCCCAGATCACCGCCCGCTACTGGCTGTCGCAGGGCCGGGAGATCCCGCGCGACGAGGCGGTGCGGCTGGTCGCCAGTCTGGCCTGGCGGGGCCTGAAGGGCTTCCCGATGCACCCGGGCGACGCCGCCGCGGAGGGTTCCGCCCAGCGCTGACGATCCACTGACCTTCGCCGGAGCGGTGATCCGGTGCTCTATGGTGAAGCCGTACGGCGCGGTCGCCGCGAACGCTTGTTCCAGGCGGTCCGGTGCCCGCGCGTGGAGGCTGCAACCCCGGAGGGACGGAAGCCGTGGAGGTCAAGATCGGCGTGCAGAACGCGCCGCGCGAGATCGTGATCGAGAGCTCGCAGACTGCCGATGAGGTCGAGAGCGCGGTCGCGAAGGCGCTGGAGGGCTCCACCAAGCTCTTCTCGCTCACCGACGAGCACGGCCGCCGCGTCATCGTCCCGGCCGAGCGCCTGGCGTACGTGGAGATCGGCGAGCAGGCCGCCCGCAAGGTCGGTTTCGGCACCCTCTGAGGCGCCGCCGCTCATCCTTCGGTGCCCCGTCCCCTTCCGGGAGCGGGGCACCGTCGTGTGTACGGGCGGATCGGCCGGGGTACGGCGACAGGGACGGCACCGGTGCCGTACGTCCGCCCCCGGGAGGCCCCGCCTTGCTGGTCGAATCGATCGTCTTCGCGCTGATCGGCCTGGTCGCGGCCGCGGCCGCCCTGCTGGGCCTGCCGGCGTACTTCCGGGCCTCCCGCCGGACGGTGGCGGGGACGGCGCTGGCGGCGGCGCTGCTCGGCGGGGCGGTCGCGCACTTCTGCCTGAACGGGCGCTACCCGGTGGTCGCGGTGGCGTTCTCGGCGCTGGCCGCGGGCGTGCTCACCTCGCTGCTGGCCCGGCCGGACCTCGCCGCCGGGCGCGCCCCGGCGCACCGGCACCGCCCGCACCGGGCCGGCGCCCACCGCACGCCGCGGCGGCACCGGCCGGCCTGAGGCCCGTGCCACCGGCCGGCCTGAGGCCCTGCCGCTGCCGAAGGCCCGTCGCCCAGGAGGCCGTCGCTCTGAAGGCCGTCGCTCTGAAGGCCGTCGCTCAGGAAGCCAGGCCGAGGGCGGCCATCCGCTTGGTGTGCGCCTCGGTGATCCGGTTGAACATCTTGCCGACCTCGACCAGGTCGAAGCCCTGCACGTGGACGCCGCCGACCAGCAGGTTGGACAGCGCGTCCCGCTCGGCGACGACCCGCTGGGCCTGGCTGAGCGCCTCGCCCATCAACCGCCGGCCCCACAGGGCGAGCCGGCCGCCGGCCCGCGGGTCGGCCTCGATGGCCTGGCGGACCTTGTCGACGGCGAACTGGCCGTGACCGGTGTCCGACATGACGCCGAGGACCAGCTCGCGGGTGTCGTCGTCCAGCCGGACGGCCACCTCGCGGTAGAAGTCGGTCGCGATGGCGTCGCCGACGTAGGCCTTGACCAGGCCCTCCAGCCAGTCCGAGGGTGCCGTCATCCGGTGGAACAGCTCCAGCGGCTCGACGAAGGGGCGCATCGCCTCCTGCGGGTCGGCTCCGATCTCGGCGAGCCGGTCGTGCAGCCGCTGGTAGTGCTGGAACTCGGCGGAGGCCATCCGGGCCAGGGCCGCCTTGTCGGCGAGGTCGGGCGCCAGCTTGGCGTCCTCGGCGAGCCGCTCGAAGGCGCTCAGCTCGCCGTACGCGAGCGCGCCGAGCAGATCCAGCACCGCCGCGCGGTAGCCCGGCTCGGCCGAGCACGTGGCCCAGTCGCCGATCGAGCCGGCGCCGTCCTGCGTCTCACCATGGGTCTCCATGACCCGCCACCTTAGTCCCGCCCGGCCACCGGCCCCACCACCCGGCGCGACCGGGTGACCTGCCGGATCGGCCGGTCGCGGGCCGGTCGCCGGGGGCGGTGTCAGACGCGTCACGTGTTCGAGTCGTCGCCTGACTGTATGGTGGTACGGAGCCCCGTCGTGTTCGCACGGTGTCGCCGCCGTCTCGGTGACCCGCACGAGCCCGCTCCGTAGCGGCGCCGTCCCCCTCGGACGTGTCCGCACCGGAGGCACGGGTACTCACGTACGCGGATGCCCGGTCGGAGAGCCGATCGGCTCCGACCATGGCTTGGACTTCAAGCCTTGGCACCGCATCAGTGGCCGAGCGAGGGCCGCCGAGACCACGCCCACCTGGCGCAGGTCCCGCGCAGGTCCCTCACGGGAACCCTCCCCGACGCCGCCGGCGACGCGCCCCGCCATCGGGCCGCGCGCACCGGCCGGCCGCAGGGACCGGCGCGGTTGTGCGTCCGCGCAGCTGTAATCGGGGCCGCCCAGGCCCGTACGCAGCCGCGCGGCTGCCCGCCCGCCGCTCGCTCTCGGCCCCTCCGAAAACGGAAGAGGCAGCACCCTGTCCACCACCGCTGAAACCATCAAGACGACCTTCCGGGAACTGGGGATCCTCCCGGAGACCGCCGAGGCACTCGAATCCGTCGGCATCGTCCATCCCTTCCCGATCCAGGAGATGACCCTCCCGGTCGCGCTGACCGGCCACGACGTCATCGGCCAGGCCAAGACCGGCACCGGCAAGACCCTCGGCTTCGGCCTCCCGCTGATCGAGCGGGTCACCGTGCGCGCCGACGTGGACGCCGGCCGGGCCACCGAGGAGCAGCTCTCCGACTTCCCGCAGGCGCTGATCGTCGTCCCGACCCGCGAGCTCTGCACCCAGGTCACCAACGACCTGCAGACCGCCGGCAAGGTCCGCAACGTCCGCGTGCTCGCGGTCTACGGCGGCCGGGCGTACGAGCCGCAGGTCGAGGCGCTCACCAAGGGCGTCGACATCGTGGTCGGCACCCCGGGCCGCCTGCTGGACCTGGCCGGGCAGAAGAAGCTGAACCTGTCCAAGGTCCGCGCGCTGGTCCTGGACGAGGCCGACGAGATGCTCGACCTGGGCTTCCTGCCCGACGTCGAGAAGATCATCACCATGCTGCCGGCCAAGCGGCAGACCCTGCTGTTCTCGGCCACCATGCCGGGCCAGGTCATCAGCCTCGCCCGCCGGTACATGAGCCAGCCGACCCACATCCGGGCCACCGCCCCGGACGACACCGGCACGACCGTCGCCAACATCGAGCAGCACATCTTCCGTGCGCACTCGCTGGACAAGGTCGAGATGGTCTCGCGCATCCTGCAGGCCGACGGCCGCGGGCTGGCGATGATCTTCTGCCGCACCAAGCGCACCGCCGCCGACGTCTCCGACCAGCTGACCCAGCGCGGGTTCGCGGCCGGCGCCGTCCACGGCGACCTCGGCCAGGGCGCCCGCGAGCAGGCGCTGCGCGCCTTCCGCAACGGCAAGGTCGACGTGCTGGTCTGCACCGACGTGGCCGCCCGCGGCATCGACGTCGAGGGCGTCACCCACGTCATCAACTACCAGTGCCCCGAGGACGAGAAGACCTACCTGCACCGGATCGGCCGCACCGGCCGGGCCGGCGCCTCCGGTACCGCCGTCACCCTGGTCGACTGGGACGACATCCCGCGCTGGCAGCTGATCAACAAGGCGCTGGACCTGCCGTTCAACGAGCCGGAGGAGACCTACTCCACCTCGGCGCACCTGTACGAGCTGCTGAAGATCGCACCGGGCACCAAGGGTGTGCTGCCGCGCTCGGAGCGCACCCGGGCCGGGCTCGGCGCCGAGGAGATCGAGGACCTCGGCGAGACCGGCGGACGGGGCTCCCGCTCCGCTCGCGGCGCCCGTGGTGGGCGCGGCGGCTCGGGCCGCCCGGCCGTCGAGGCCCCGGCGGCGGAGGAGAAGCCGCGCCGCACCCGTGAGCGCCGCCGCACCCGCCGTGGTGCGGAGGTCGCCGAGGGCGCGGCCGCCGTGACCGCCGCGGTGACCGAGGCGGCCCCGGCCGTCGAGGGTGCCGAGGGCGACAGCGCTCCGCGCCGCCGTCGCCGCCGCTCGCGCGGTGGTGCCGCAGTGGGCGAGACCGCCGCGGTGGCGGCCGAGGCCGTGGCGGCGGAGGCCGTGGTCGAGGCCGCCGCGGTCGTCGAGGCCGCCGTGGTCGCGGCGGAGCCGGTGGCCGAGGAGAAGCCGCGCCGGACCCGCACCCGCAAGCCCAAGGCGGAGGCCCCGGCGGAGGCCGTCGAGGCGGCCGCGGTCGTCGAGGCTCCCGTCGAGGCCCCGGCCGAGAAGAAGGCCACCCGGACCCGCACCCGCAAGCCCAAGGCGGAGGCCCCGGCGGAGGCCGTCGAGGCGACCGCCGTGGCCGAGGCTCCCGCCGAGGCCCCGGCCGAGAAGAAGGCCACGCGCACCCGGACCCGCAAGCCCAAGGCCGAGGCTGTCGAGGCCGCCGCGGCGACCGAGGCCCCGGCCGAGGAGAAGCCGGCCACCCGGACCCGCACCCGCAAGCCCAAGGCCGTCGCCGAGGCCGCCCCGGAGGCCCCGGCCGCCGAGGCGCCGGCCGCCGAGGTGCCGGCCCCGCGCAAGCGCACCCGCGCCCGCAAGGCCGCGGCCACCCCGGAGGCCACTCCGGAGGGCTGACACACCCCACCCCCGAGGGGGCGGACCGGGCCACCCGAGCCCGGCCCGCCCCCTCGGGCGTTCCCGCCCCGGTCGCGCCACTGGGCTGCGACGCACCCGCGACACGCCCCCGGCAGGGGCGTCCCGGCTGGTGGGGCGCGGTGCCGGGACGGCATAGGCTCGGGGCGTCGCCTGTCGCGGGAGGGAAGCCGTCCATGAGTACTCCGCCGTTCCTGACCCTGCCCGAGTGCGCCCGGGCGGAGCGCGTGGTGACGGCGCGCGGCGAGTTCGCGGCCTTGCGGGCGGAGCCGGCCGGGCCGGTGCGCGGCTCGGCACTGCTGGTGCCGGGGTTCACGGGCAGCAAGGAGGACTTCATCGCGCTGCTCGAACCGCTGGCGGCCGCCGGGTACCGGGTGACGGCGGTGGACCAGCGGGGCCAGTACGAGACCGGCGGGCCGGACGACGCCGCGGCGTACACCGTCGACGCGCTGGGCGCCGACGTCCGGGCGCTGACCGACGTGCTGGCGCAGGACGGGCCGCTGCACCTGCTGGGCCACTCCTTCGGCGGCCAGGTGGTCCGGGAGGCGGTTCTCGCGGCGGCCGCCGAGGGCCCGCTGCCGTGGCGTTCGCTGACCCTGATGGCCACCGGCCCGGGCCCGATCGACCCGGCCGAGGCGGCCCGGACGAAGCTGCTGCTGGACGTCCTGCCGGTGATGAGCCTGGAGGAGATCTGGCAGGTGATGCGGCAGATGGACGAGAGCGGAGGGGAGCCGAAGCCCGTCCTGGAGCCGGCCGTCGCGCAGTTCCTGCACCGCCGGTGGGTGGCCAACGTGCCGCGCGCGCTGGCCGTCACCGGCGGGCACCTGGTGGCCGCGCCGGACCGGGTGGACGAGCTGGCCGCGGCGACGGCCGGGACGCTGCCGGTGCTGGTGCTGTCCGGAGAGCGGGACTACGCCTGGCCGGTGACGGAGCAGAGCGGGATGGCGGAGCGGCTGGGTGCCCGCCGGGTGGTCGTCGCGGCCGCGGGCCACTCCCCCAACGCCGAGCAGCCGGCCGCCACGGCCCGGGCGCTGGCCTCGTTCTGGGCCTGAGCCGCGTCGCCGGGCGGCAGCCCCGGCGGAGTGGTCTCTACCACTTTCGGCAGTCCGACCGGTCCCGGCACGGGACAAAATTCGTTAGTTACGGTAATCTTTGATTCTGTCCGGGAATCATCGCCGGCCCGCGCACGGGCACCGATCAGCCGAAACCTGGACGTTACGGACGGGCAACGGCCCAGTAGCACCGCCACGACACCGTGGTTCACGAGGCATTGGACGCACCAGGCAAGCAGGGGGAGCCCTTGCCGCAGCAGACCGCCGCACGTACGACCCGCCCGGTCCGGCTCCAGCGCCGGATCCGCAAGACCCCGAAAGGGCTGATACCCACTCAGCCGCAACCGCCCCGCACGCCGGGGCCCGGAAAGGAGACGCCCATGACCAAGCCCATGCGCTTCGAGATCCTCCGACTGGACGACGCCGACGGCTCCGCGACCGACCGCGTGATCGCCGACGCCGAGACCGTCCGCGAGTTCGTCCAGGACGCCGCCCGCACCGGCGAACGCCTGCTCATCCGCCCGTGCCCGACCGTCTGACCCAGCGCGGCGCCTCCGACCGGGAGGCCTCACCCGCCGCCGACGAGCCGGACGCGTCCGATCCGGACGTACCGATACCCGACTGACGCCCCGTCACCGCGATCGCCGATGACGGGGCGTCAGTGCGTCCGCCCCGGGCCCCGACCCGACCCCCGGGACGTTTGCCGCCACCCGCCACGGGACATCCCCCAACGGGAACCGCCGCCCGCGCCGCACCCCGCCCGCACCGGCAGGGCGTCCAGCACCGGCAGGTGCCGCCGAGCCGTCCGTACGGGTGATCGTCCTTGACGCGGCGGTCCGGAGGGAGGAGCGTTGTCGGCTATGAGGGGCGAGCCAAGCTGCCCGAGGTGCGCCGGTCGGGTCCGCGCCCCCGGTCTTTTTTCGGACACCTGGCAGTGCGACCGGCACGGAGCCGTGCACCCGATGCAGCCCGTGCTGCCCCCGAGTGTGGAAGCCCTGGGTGTCGCCGTCGCCCGCTCGCAGGTCCCCGTCTGGCTGCCCTGGCCGCTCCCGGTCGGCTGGCTCTACACCGGCATCGCCCACGTCGGCGACGACGTCTCGGGCGCCCGGGCCACCGCCGTCGCGTGCTCCGGGCCCGCGCCGCTCGGCGGCTTCGGCGAACTGGTGCTGGTCGCCGAGGAGCTCGGGGTCGGGCTCGGCGCCCGGTACTCCGGACTCCCGGGGCCGGACCCGGGCGACTCGGTCGGCCTGTACAAGCCCGCCGACGCCAAGCTGATGGCCGCCGGGCGGCCCACCCCGATGTTCCACGTCCCCGACGCCCCGGCCGACCGCGCGGTGTTCGTCGGCGAGGCCCGCGGGCTCTGGCTCTGGGCGGTCGCCTGGCCCGAGCAGTCCGCCCTGGTGATGTACGACGAACTGGTGCTCACCGACCTGCGCGAGGCCGGCGCCGAACTGGACCTGCTGCCCTGCGGGGCGCTCTCCCCCCGGCTGCTGGGCTGACCGCGGGACGACCGGACGGCCTATCCTGGGCGGCACCCACGAGCTTCCAGGAGTCCGCCCCGTGCGCATCGACCTGCACGCCCACAGCAACGCCTCCGACGGCACGGACAGCCCGGCCGAGCTGGTCGCGGCGGCGGTCGCCGCCGGCCTCGACGTGGTCGCGCTGACCGACCACGACACCGTCGCCGGCCACGCCGAGGCCGCCGACGCGGTGCGCGCGCTGGCGGACCGCGCCCGGCTGACCGTCGTTCCGGGTGCCGAGCTGTCCTGCGTGGTGGACGACGTCAGCATGCACCTGCTGGCGTACCTGTTCGACCCGGAGGAGCCGGAGTTCGCGCGCGAACGCGAGCTGGTGCGCACCGACCGGTTCCGGCGCGGCCGGGCGGTCGTCGAGCGCTGCCGGGAGCTCGGGGCGGACATCAGCTGGGAGCAGGTGCAGCGGATCGCCGGGGCCGGCTCGGTCGGGCGCCCGCACGTCGCCAGCGCGCTGGTCGAGGCGGGCGTGGTCTCCACCGTCTCGGACGCCTTCACCCCGGACTGGCTGGCCAACGGGGGCCGGGCGGACGTCCGCAAGCACGAGACCGACCCGGTGGAGGCGGTCCGGCTGGTCCGGGCGGCCGGCGGGGTGCCGGTGTTCGCCCACCCCGGCGCGGTCAAGCGCGGCCGGACGGTCCCGGACCAGGTGATCGCCGACCTCGCGGCGGCCGGGCTGGCCGCGCTGGAGGTGGACCACACCGACCACGACGAGGAGACCAGGAAGCGGCTGCGCGGTCTGGCGGGCGAACTCGGCCTGCTGGTCACCGGCTCCAGCGACTACCACGGCGGCCGCAAGACCGTCCGGCTCGGCGAGCACACCACCGACCCGGAGGTGTACGAGGCGCTGCTGGCCCAGGCCACCGGGGCGAAGCCAATCGCGCGCTGACGGCGTGTGAGGCCGCGCTCCGGCGTACCGGAGCGCGGCGAGGGCGTGCGGGCGAAGCTGTACGCCCCACCTCGGACGGGCCCCAGGGGGTCAGTCGAGCTTGACGCCCCGCCGCCGCGGGTCGCGCAGGTCGGTGCCCTGGTCCAGCCAGCGCTCCTGGAGCGCGGCCGCGCCGTGCACCCGCTTCCACCCCGCCTCGTTGGGCGTCATCGGCAGCAACGGCAGGAAGCGCACCGGCTCGGCGGGCTCGGCCAGTTCCAGGTCCTCGACCAGGCCGCCCGGTTCGGCGGCCAGCACCGAGGTGAAGGGGGCGCCCTCCCACAGCGGGGCGCCGAGGTCCAGCGAACCGCCCGGGGCCACCACCAGTCCCTCGACCTGCGGGGTCGCGGCGAAGGTGGCGAGGCTGCGCAGCACGCCGTCGCGTCCGCCGCGCACCGTCAGCACCAGTTCGGCGCGCGGTCCGCGCAGCTGGTCGGCGACCAGCGCGGTCGGGTCGGCCATCGGGGCCGCGGACATCCCGAGCGTCGCGTAGCGGACCAGGCCCTCGGCGTCCGGGCCGAAGCGCAGCACCTCGATCCGGTCGGTGCCGAGGAAGGTGACGGCGGCGCGTCCGCTCGGCTCGCCGAAGGTGGTGGTCAGCCGGGCCTCGACGGCGGCCAGCACCGCCTCCCGGGAGAGTTCCGGAGAGCTGCCGCCGTGGGGGTCGCCGAAGGACGGGAAGTCGTGCGCCATGCCGGTGAGCGTAACCCGCGCGGTCCCCGCGTCCACGCGGGGGCGTACGGGCGAAGCGCGGGGGCGTACGGGCAAAGGTCCGGGAAACCCGTGGGCACCGATGCTCGGTCAGATGTTAGGGTGAGCGACTGGCCACCGGGATCGTTCGTCCCGGGGCGGCGGCGCGAAGGAGGTGGTTGCGGTGGATACCGGCCGACCATGCAGTACCGGCAGCTCTGCCCGGCCCCGACTTCCCCGCATTCCACACCCCGCAGGCCTCGGCGGCTGATCCAGCCGTAGTGGCCCGGGGCGGCTCGGCGGCGGACGGACCGGCCGGGAGAGCACCCCTCATCCCCTTCACCGGTGTTACGCGCCGTCGCACCACGGCCCTGCCCCGCGGCCCTTCCGCGCCGCCGTGCGACGGCTCCTTCCCAGGGAGCCTGCCATGTCGATGATCAACAGCCTGCGTGCCGCCGTCCGCACCAACCGCCGCCGGGGTGCCACCGGGGCGTACGACGCCGTGCCGGAAGGCAGCGGCTCGGCGGTCGTGGACTGCGCGGTGTACCAGCACGGCCGGCGCAACGGGGAGATCTGCAGCCCGCGCGAGGCCGCTCGACGCGTCAAGGCGGCCCACCAACTCCCGGACAGCGAGGGGTCGTTCAGCTGGATCGGGCTGCACGAGCCGACCGAGGCCGAGTTCGAGGGCATCGCCCAGCGCTTCGGCCTGCACCCGCTCGCGGTGGAGGACGCGGTGCACGCGCACCAGCGGCCCAAGGTGGAGCGCTACGACGACGTCCTGTTCGCCGTCTTCAAGACCATCCGCTACGTCGAGCACGACCAACTCACGCCCACCAGCGAGGTGGTGGAGACCGGCGAGCTGATGGTCTTCGCCGGGCGGGACTTCGTGATCACCGTGCGGCACGGCGGCCACGGCTCGCTGCAGGAGCTGCGGCACCGGCTGGAGGCGGACGCGGACGAGGCCGGGCTGCTCGCCAAGGGCCCGGCCGCGGTGCTGCACGCGATCGCCGACCACGTGGTGGACAACTACCTGCTGGTCGCCGAGCGGCTGCAGAACGACGTGGACGAGATCGAGTACGGCGTCTTCTCGGCCAAGGGCGCGCGCAGCGCGGACGTCGGCCGGGTGTACCAACTCAAGCGCGAGGTGCTGGAGTTCAAGCGCGCGGTGGTCCCGCTGCTGCGTCCGATGCAGCAGCTGTCCGAGCCGCTGCAGCGGCTGGTGGACCCGGACATGCAGAAGTACTTCCGGGACGTCGCCGACCACCTGGCCCGGGTCACCGAGCAGGTGCACGGCTTCGACGAGCTGCTGAACTCGCTGCTGCAGGCGAACCTGGCGCAGGTGTCGGTGGCGCAGAACGAGGACATGCGCAAGATCACCGCCTGGGCGGCGATCTTCGCGGTGCCGACCATGATCACCGGCGTGTACGGCATGAACTTCGACTACATGCCCGAGCTGCACCACGCTTACGGCTACCCGATGGTGCTCGGCGCGATCGCGCTGATCTGTGTCGGGATGTACCGGGGCTTCCGCCGCAACGGCTGGCTGTAGCCGGCCGCCGCCTGCGCCACCCGCGCCCGGCTACCGGCGCCCGCCACGGGCGACCAGGACCAGGCCGAGCAGGATCAGCACCACCGCCGGATAGGCGGCCGCCGGGGGCCACTGGCCGAGCCACAGGGCGGCGATCAGGGCCGCGCCCGGGGTCTCCAGCAGGATCGCGGTGGAGGTGATCGACGGGCCGAGGTTGCGCACCACCCGGTTGCTCAGCGAGTGTCCGAGCAGCTGCGCGGTGACCATCAGCAGCACGATCTGCCACCAGGCCCCGGCCGACCAGCCGGACAGCCGCGTCCCGGTGGCCAGGCAGATCACCAGCAGGCCGACCGCCGTCGTGGTGTAGCAGACCAGGGTGTAGGCGGTGGTGCTGACGCTCCTGCGGACCTCGGCGCCCAGCAGCACGTACCCGGCCGCGGCCAGGCCAGCGGCGAGGGCGAGGGCGTCTCCGACCAGCGCGCGCGGGGACATCGAGAGGTCCACGCCGGTCAGCACCAGCACGCCGGCGAAGGCGACGACCGTGCCGAGCCAGACCGTCCGCGGCGCGCGGACGCCGAACAGCCGCATCAGCAGGATCGTCCACAGCGGCGTGGTGGTGACCAGGGCGGTGGCGGAGGCGACCGAGGTCATCCGCAGGCTGGGCATCCAGAGCGCGAAGTGCACCGCGAGCAGCGCCCCGGCGGCGACCGCGAGCAGCAGCGCCCGCCGGCCGATCCCGCGCAGTTCGGCCCGGTGGCGCAGCAGCGCGTACGGGCCGAGGGCGCCGACCGACATGACGTTGCGCCAGAAGGCGATCGCCAGTGCGGGCGCGGCGGTGGCGGAGATCAGCGGGCCGGACAAGGAGATGCCGCCGATCGAGACGGCGAGCAGCAGCAGGTCGAGGGTGGGGAGCGGCTGCGCGGGCCGCGAGTCGGCGGCGCTGGCGGGGGCGGGGGCGGGGGCGGTCGCGGGCCGGGCGGCGGGCACGGCGCTCCTTCGCTGGTCGCGGGGATGGGCGAACATAAGGTAAGGCCCGTGGCCCGCCAATGGAACTGTCTCCCGGAGGCTGAGACATCCGCCGGGGCTCCGACGGAGGTCCGTCCGGCGCCCGGCGGACCTCCGCGGACATCCGCCCGACGGACGGGGGCCGGAAGCCCGTACGCTGTGCGCCATGGACCGCAACTCCGCCGCCACGCCCGCCGACGACTTCCTCGACCAGGCCCTGCTGGAGGAGGCCGCGAAGAAGTCCGGCCTGCTGTGGGTGCGCGCGGACGGCGAGTCCCAGGCCCGCCCGCTGTGGCACGCCTGGCACGACGGTGCGGTGGTGGTGGTCGGCGGGGGCGCCGAGCAGCCGCTGCACGGCCTGACCGCGGGCGCCGGGGCCCTGGTCACCGTGCGCAGCAAGGACAAGGGCGGCCGGCTGACCGGCTGGAACGCCGAGGTCGTCGAGCTGGCGCCGAACGGCGAGGCCTGGCTGGGCGCCGTCGAGGAGCTCAAGGGCAAGCGGCTGAACGCACCCGACACCGACGCGATCGCCGAGCGCTGGGCGCGCGAGTGCCGGGTCCTGCGGCTGCAGCCGGCCGGTGCGCTGACCGAGCGTCCGGGCGCGATGCCGGACGGCTCGCACGCCGCCCGGCCGATGCCCACTCCGGCCACCACCCGCCGGCCGGTCCCGGCCGGGCTGCCCAAACTGCTCTTCAAGCGCCGCTAAAGGTTCACGCCCGGGGCGCCTGCGGCCGCTAACGTGCCCCACCGGGCCGTGCGTACCCCGCGCGGGTAGCCTTGGCCGAACGTGCGCCCCGGCGCGCGCCGGACGGAGTCGAGCGAGTCGAGGGAGTTCATGGCAGGGCCAGGCACCCGGGTCTTCATCTCCCATCTCTCCGCCATCGCGGTCTTCGACCCGAACGGTGACCAGGTCGGGCGGGTCCGGGACGTGGTCATCTCGCTGCGCCTGGGCGGCCACCCGCCGCGGGTGCTCGGCCTGGTGGTCGAGGTCGTCGCCCGGCGCCGGATCTTCCTGCCGATGACCAGGGTGACCAGCCTGGAGTCCGGCCAGGTGCTCACCACCGGCCTGATCAACCTGCGCCGCTTCGAGCAGCGCCCCTCCGAGACCCTGGTGCTGGCCGAGCTGCTGGACCGCACCGTCACCTGGTCCAAGACCGGGGAGGAGGTCACCGTGCTGGACGTCGGCATGGTGCAGACCCGGCTGCGCGAGTGGGAGGTCAACAAGGTCTTCGTCCAGGTCGGTCGGGCCTCCCGGCTGCGCAAGGGCAAGGGCGAGCGGCTCACCCTGGACTGGCAGGACGTCACCGGCTTCGCGCTGCCCGAGCAGGACCAGGGCGCGGCCAACCTGCTCGCCACCTTCGAACAGCTGCGCCCGGCCGACCTCGCCAGCGTGATGCACCACCTGTCCGCCAAGCGCCGCGCCGAGGTGGCCGCCGCGCTGCCCGACGAGCGGCTCGCGGACGTCCTGGAGGAGCTGCCCGAGGACGACCAGGTCGAGATCATCGGCAAGCTCCAGGAGGAGCGGGCGGCGGACGTCCTGGAGGCGATGGACCCGGACGACGCCGCCGACCTGCTCTCCGAGCTGCCCGGCGACGAGGCCGAACGGCTGCTCGGGCTGATGGAGCCCGAGGAGGCCGCGCCGGTCCGCCGCCTGCTGTCCTACGAGGAGGACACCGCCGGCGGTCTGATGACCACCGAGCCGATCGTCCTGGAGCCGGACGCCACGGTCGCCGAGGCGCTGGCCCGGATCCGGATCCGCGACCACAAGCCCGCGCTGGCCGCCCAGGTGTACGTCTGCCGGCCGCCGAACGAGACCCCGACCGGCAAGTACCTGGGCACGGTGCACTTCCAGCGGCTGCTGCGCGAGCCCCCGTACGTCCTGGTCGGCGAGCTGGTGGACGACGACCTGGACGCGCTGCCGCCGGACACCCCGCTGTCGCTGGTCACCAGCTACCTTGCGACGTACAACCTGGTGGCCGCACCGGTCGTGGACGAGGCCGACCACCTGCTCGGCGCGGTGACCGTCGACGACGTGCTCGACCACCTGCTGCCCGACGACTGGCGCGACGCCGCGCTGCACGACGGGGACGAGGACGGAGAGGAGCCGCACGGTGGACAGTGACCGCAACGCACGGCCGAGCGACTCCGCGCGCCGGCGCCTGCAGGGTGAGCTGCGCGAGCTGCGCCAGCTGCGCGAACTGCGCACCCGCGAGCGCGGCGGCAGCCGGGACCGCCTGGAGACCTCCCCCATCACCGGCTCCAACCGCATCCGGCTCGACCAGCCGCGCACCGCCCGCCCCGGCCTGCTCACCCTGCCCTCCTACGACCCCGAGGCCTTCGGCGTGCTGTCGGAGCGGATCGCCCGCTTCCTCGGCACCGGGCGGTTCATCGTCTGGATGACGGTGTTCGTCGTCGTCTGGATAGGGTGGAACACCCTGCTGCCGCCCGGCGTGCGCTTCGACGAGTACCCGTTCATCTTCCTGACGCTGGCGCTGTCGCTGCAGGCCTCGTACGCGGCGCCGCTGATCCTGCTGGCGCAGAACCGGCAGGACAACCGGGACCGGGTCAACATGGAGCAGGACCGGGCCCGCAGCGACCGCAACATCGCCGACACCGAGTACCTGGCCCGCGAGGTCGCGGCCCTGCGGCACGGGCTCGGCGAGGTGGCGACCCGCGACTTCATCCGCTCCGAGCTGCAGTCGCTGCTCAAGGAGATCGACGAACGACGCGACGCCGCCGGGTCCTTGTGACCGGCGGCACGCTACCGGCCGGTTAAGCGGTTCGCCCGGCGCCGTACCATCAAGGCATGGCCAACGAGACAGAGGTCGCGGCCGGCGTCACGGAGGACTCCGTACGCCAGGCGCTGGCGACCGTCAACGACCCGGAGATCAACCGCCCGATCACCGAGATCGGCATGGTGAAATCGGTCGAGATCGCCGAGGACGGCGCGGTGCGCGTCGCGGTCTACCTGACCGTCTCCGGCTGTCCGATGCGCGACACCATCGTCACCCGGGTCCGCGAGGCGGTCGGCAGGGTCGCCGGTGTGACCGGCGTCGAGGTCGAACTCGACGTGATGAGCGACGAACAGCGCAAGGAGCTCTCCCAGCTGCTGCGCGGCGGCGCCCCCGAGCGGGAGATCCCGTTCGCCAAGCCGGGCACGCTGACCCGGGTCTACGCCGTCGCCTCCGGCAAGGGCGGTGTCGGCAAGTCCTCGGTGACGGTCAACCTGGCCGCCGCCATGGCCGCGGACGGGCTGAAGGTCGCCGTCGTGGACGCCGACATCTACGGCCACAGCGTGCCCCGCATGCTGGGCGTCGAGGGCCGGCCCACCCAGGTCCAGGACATGATCATGCCGCCGCAGGCGAACGGCGTGAAGGTCATCTCGATCGGCATGTTCACCCCGGGCAACGCCCCGGTGGTCTGGCGCGGCCCGATGCTGCACCGCGCGCTCCAGCAGTTCCTCGCCGACGTGTGGTGGGGCGACCTGGACGTGCTGCTGCTGGACCTGCCGCCCGGCACCGGCGACATCGCGATCTCGGTGGCGCAGCTGGTACCCAACGCGGAGATCCTGATCGTCACCACCCCGCAGATGGCCGCCGCCGAGGTGGCCGAGCGGGCCGGCACCATCGCGGTGCAGACCCACCAGAAGATCGTCGGCGTGATCGAGAACATGTCCGGCATGCCGTGCCCGCACTGCGACGAGATGATCGACGTGTTCGGCACCGGCGGCGGCCAGACCGTCGCCGACGCGCTGACCCGCACCGTAGGCGCGACCGTGCCGGTGCTCGGCTCGATCCCGATCGACGTCCGGCTGCGCGAGGGCGGCGACGACGGCCGCCCGGTCGTGCTCGCCGCCCCGGACTCCCCGGCCGGCGCCGCCCTGCGCGCCGTGGCCGGCAAGCTCGGCGGCCGCCAGCGCGGGCTGTCGGGGATGTCGCTCGGACTGACGCCCAAGAACAAGTTCTGACCGCACGCGCCCCGGGCCGAAGGGGCGCGCCGGTGCCGAAGGGGAGAAGCGACCGGCGCGGAACGGGCGCCGGAGCGACGACCGTCGGCACCGGGCCGGGAGCGCCCCGGAGACGAGCGGGCGGGTAGCGGCCGAGGGGCCGGGTGGTGACCACCCGGCCCCTCGGTGCGTCCGCAGGCGGGAGGGCGGGTCCGACGGTTCCCGCCGGGCGTGCGACGCGAATCGTCCGGCACGCCCTACGGCCGGGTGTAGCCGCCCAGGTCCGGGACGGTGGAGAAGCCGATGCCGTAGGCACTGACACCCCGGCCGAAGGCACCGAGCAGCACGCCGGGGGCCTCGCCCGCGAGCACCCAGCCGTACTCGGACTCGCGGTAGCGGAAGGGCTGCGGCAGGCCGTTGACCGGCAGGCTCAGGGTGGACCAGCCGGGGCCGGCCAGGTCGTCCGCGAGGTCCCACGCGAGGGCGCTCTGCTGCTCCAGCCAGTCCTGGCGCAGCGTCCGGTCCAGCTGGCCGGGCCAGGTCGCGGCGAGCAGGCCGGAGCCGGCCAGCCAGGCGGCGGAGGAGGCGGAGGTCGCCTCCAGGGTGCCGGTGTTGTCGGCGCTGCGGCGGCTGTCCCTGCGGGCCACGGTGACCACGACGGCGAACTTCCGCACGTCGCGCGGCTCGAACTGCTTGGCCGGCTCGTCGCCGTGGCCGAGGGTCCCGTAGTCGACGCCGCCCGCCCCGGCGCGGCGGCCGCCGACGCCGGCCTGCATCAGGAAGCGGCGGCCGGTCCAGCCCTCGTCCAGGCCGTACCAGGGGAAGTCGGCGGACAGGTAGGGCAGCAGCGGGTCCGCCGGGCCGGCCTGCCCGCCGACCACCGGGCCGCCGGCCGTGGCCGTCGCCCCTCCCGCCTGACTCGTCGCGTCCATCCCCGGGCCTCCTCAAACGCACGTGTGCCTGCCGTGGCGCGCTCCCATGGTGGCGCACCTCGGCGTTCCCGGGGGCCGTTCCTGATCCGCGCGGACGCGGATGTGACGGACGGCTCAGCGGGAACAATCAGCACAATAGCGGCGCACGCGCCGCCGCCCCGCTCAGCCGGGCGGCCGGGCGGGGCGGTGGCGCCGGGTGCGCACCCGGTGCGCTCAGGTGGCGTCGGGGTCGAACGGGGGCCGCTCGCCGGGCTGCAGGGGGGCGCCGGCGGAGGCGGGCGCCGGGGCACCCTTGTCGAAACTCACGCTGCCCGCACGGCCGTTCACCGGCGCCGCGGGCTTGTCGTCCAGGACGGAGCGGATGTCGAGCGACTCCTTCATGCCCTTCAGGCCCAGCGGGTCCTGCTCGTCGCCCATCAGCTGCTTGCGGACGAAGGTCTTGGGGTTGAGGTCCTCGAACTCGAAGTCCTTGAACTCCGGGCCCAGCTCGCTGCGGATGTCCTCCTTCGCGTTGTCGGCGAAGGAGCGGATCTTCCGGATGAAACCCATCGTGTCCTGGATCAGCTTCGGCAGCTTGTCGGGGCCGAAGATGATGATCGCCATCACGATCAGGGTCAGGATCTCCAGCCCACCTACGTCGCTGAACAACCTCTGCTCCCTAGCTCGTCGGACGACGGTCCCTACAGCGTAATGGCCACCGGCTGGTCCCAGGTCCACGACGGGATGAAGCCGTGGTAAAGACCGGCCGATGGCCCGGGGCGAACGCTGTTCTAGCGGATCTGCTGGCGCAGGGCGGCGATGTTGCCCGGGAAGCGCTCCGGCGACGAGGACGGGTTCGCCTCACGGGTGGCGGCCACCGGGCGGGCCGGGAAGTCCACCGGGACCTGCGCGGTCATCGGGACCAGTCCGGTGCGGCCGCTGCCGCCCACCGGGCTGACCGTGGTGCCGTGCTGCTCCTCGCCCTGGGTGAGCCCGCCGACGCCGCCGAGGGTCACGGCGGCGACCGAGAAGGCGCCCGCGGCGGCGAACACCAGCCGGCGTCCGCGGGCCGCCGAGGGGCGGACGGCGGCCGCGGCGGGCTGCGGCCCGGCCGCGACCTGGGGGCGGGCGGTGCGCCGCCCCATCAGCGGCCGCAGCACCGAACCGCGGCCGAAGGCGCGCGGGTCGACCCCGGGCACCGGGGAGTCCGCGCCGAGCGCGCCCGCGCCGAAGGAGGCGCCGGCGCCGCGGCCGAAGGAACCGCCGGTGAGCCGGCTGCCGCCGAAGGTCCCGGCGGAGGGGACTCCGCCGCCGGGCAGGTCGTCGTCGTCGCGGCCGCGCCGGGGCGGCCAGCCGGCGTCCGCGGGGGCGTCCTCGGGCAGGTTGCCGACGGCCATCAGCCGGGCCATCAGCGCCGAGGAGGGGCCGGGGGTGTCGGTGCGGGTCAGCAGGTGCTTGACGGACCGGCTCTCGTCGGCCTCGGCCTTGCACTGCGGGCAGGTCGCCAGGTGGGCCAGCACCCGCTCGCGGGAGTCGTGGCCGAGTTCGCCGTCCAGGAAGGACGACAGCCGGTCGCCGAGGTGGTGCTCCTCGGCCGCGGGTTCGGCGGGCCGTACGGGCACCGCGCGCAGTGCCGTGTCGGCGGGCAGCGGGACGGCGGGCAGCACGGGGTCACCGGGTTCGCCACCCGCCGGGTCCCCGGCGCCGCGGCGGCCCGGCAGGGCCCAGCCCCGCCAGGTCGAGGACCGTTCGGACGCATCCGAACGGTCCGGACCGGACCGGCTGGTTCCGCTCACGATCGCCTCCGTCCGCGCCCGCCCGGTGCGGCCGCGACCTCGGCGACGGCGCCCACCGGCACCGGCTCCTCCGAGCCGCCGCGGCGCTCGCGGCCCGGCGCCGAGCCGGGGGCCCGGTGCTTGAGCGCGGCGCGCAGGTGGGAGCGGCCGCGGTGGATGCGGCTGCGGACGGTGCCGAGCTTGACGCCCAGCGTGGCGGCGATCTCCTCGTAGGACAGGCCCTCGATGTCGCAGAGCACCACGGCGGCGCGGAACTCCGGGGCGAGGGTGTCCAGGGCCTGCTGCACGTCGGCGTCGAAGTGGGTGTCGCTGAAGTGCTGGGCCGGGCTGGGCTCGCGGGAGGGGAGCCGCTCGGCCGCGTCCTCGCCGAGCGCGTCGAAGCGGATGCGCTGGCGGCGGCGGACCATGTCCAGGAACAGGTTGGTGGTGATCCGGTGCAGCCAGCCCTCGAACGTGCCGGGGGTGTAGGTCGACAGCGAACGGAACACCCGGACGAAGACCTCCTGGGTGAGGTCCTCGGCGTCGTGCTGGTTGCCCGTCAGACGGTAGGCGAGGCGGTAGACGCGGGCGCTGTGGGCCTCGACGATCTCCGCCCACGAGGGCGGAGTCCAGGTCTGCGCGTCGGGACCCTCGGCGAAGGTCGCGAGGACAGGGGCCTCGGTGGTACCGGCGGCCGGCGTCCCGGCGGCGGGCTGGTCCAGGTCGGAGTGCGCAGGCTGGTTCATCACGGGCTTCGGCGTACGGGCCGACGCGGTGCCGCGGAAGTGCCGCCGCACAGGGACGTCGCCCTCGGCCACACCTCCTCGGTCGGCTCTTCTGCCCAGCAGGGCCACCACCATATCCACCTCACCCGTCAAGCCCGGATAAAAGTGCCCGGGAGGCCTTGTGCACCCGGTCCTGAGTGACAACGGCCCGCCGCCGTACGCGGTTCCCGCCCGGCCAGTAATCTGTGGCAGGAAATATCGACATCCCTCCGCGCCGGGCCGCCGCCCGGGGTTCCGAAAGAGGCAGCCATCAGCGAGTTCGGGCCCGCGCGAGCGGCCCTCGCCGACACCTACGTGGGCGAGGACGCGGTGCTGACCTACGCCCGGGCGCAGTCCGCGCGCACCGGCATACGGGCCATCGGGCCGAGCGGCGGGGCGTGCCTGCGGCTGCTGGCCGCGGCGCTGGACGCCAAGGCGGTGGCCGAGATCGGCACCGGCACCGGGGTGTCCGGGGTCTACCTGCTGCGCGGGATGCGGCCTGACGGCGTGCTCACCACGGTGGACTCGGAGCCGGTGCGCCAGCAGCTGGCCCGCGAGGCCTACCAGGCGGCCGGGTTCGCGGCCAACCGCTCGCGGTTCATACCGGGCCGGGCCCTGGAGGTGCTCCCCCGGCTCGCCGACGGCCAGTACGACCTGGTGTTCTGCGACGGGGATCCGGCCGAGTCGCGCGAGTACCTGCTGGAGTCGCTGCGACTGCTGCGGCCCGGCGGGATGGTCTGCTTCGAGGGGGTCTTCCAGGAGGGCCGCCTCGCCGAACCGGAGCTGCAGGACCCGCAGACCGGCGCGGTACGGGACCTGGTCCGGGACGTGCGGGAGAGCGAGGCGCTGCTGCCCGCGCTGCTCCCGGTCTCGGACGGGCTGCTCTGCGCCGTCAAGCGCTAGGCGCGCCGACCGCGGAGAACGCGCGGGCCCGGGCCGACATGACGTCGTACCCGGGCCCGGCGGTACGTCTCCAGGAGACGACGAGCACCCGCTGCGGTCAGCCGGTGACCTCCATCAGGGCATCGCCCAGGGCTTTGGCCTCGTCAGGCGTGAGCTCCACCACGAGGCGTCCGCCGCCTTCGAGCGGAACGCGCATGATGATGCCCCGCCCCTCTTTGGTGACTTCGAGCGGGCCGTCACCCGTCCGCGGCTTCATGGCCGCCATGCTCGTTCCCCTTCCTGCAACCGCTCAGCTACGCACCGGCAGTCCGTCCACCGCCGGTATCGAACGCATTGATCGGAAGCCATTATCCCGCATGCCACGGCCTGATGACCAACATCACTCTCGGTGCAACCACGGCCGGACCGGCCGCAACCGCCGCAATTGGCGTCATAAGCCCCGGCGTGGCGGTGGTCCCGGGACGGCCGGAAGGTGCGATACCTCACACTCCCCAGGCCGCCCCGCCCTCCGGCATCCTGGCACCACCACCCACGCGACGATCACCGAGGGAGCCCTCGCCCATGTCGGATTCCGTGCTGTACGAGCTGGACGGCGGCCTGGCCGTCATCACCATCAACCGACCGGAGGCGATGAACGCCCTCGACGTCGCCACCAAGGTGGCGCTGCGCGACACCGTGACCGAGGCGGCCGAGGACCCTGGGGTGCGCGCGGTGCTGCTGACCGGCGCGGGCGAGCGGGCCTTCTGCGTCGGGCAGGACCTCAACGAGCACCTGGCGCTGCTGAAGCGCTTCGAGGAGACCGGCGAGGGCGCGCTGGGCACCGTCGCCGAGCACTACAACCCGCTGACCCGCGCGCTGGCCGGGATGCGCAAGCCGACCGTCGCCGCGGTCGGCGGGGTGGCGGCCGGGGCGGGCGCCTCGCTCGCCTTCGCCTGCGACTTCCGGATCCTCTCCGACCGGGCCGGCTTCAACACCGCCTTCACCGGGATCGGCCTGACCGCCGACTCCGGCGCGTCCTGGACGCTGCCCCGGCTGGTCGGGCACGCCAAGGCCACCGAGCTGCTGATGCTGCCCCGGACGGTCAAGGCCGCCGAGGCGATGGAGCTGGGCCTGGCCACCAAGGTCGTGCCGGCCGACGAACTCGCGGCCACCGCACGGGTCTTCGCCCGCGAGCTGGCCGAGGGCCCGACGGTGGCCTACGGCGCCGTCAAGGAGTCGCTGGCGTACGGCGCTTCGCACTCGCTGGACGAACTGCTCGACAAGGAGGACGAGCTGCAGACCCTGGCCGGGCAGAGCGAGGACCACAGGATCGCGGTGCGCGCCTTCATCGCCAAGGAGAAGCCGAAGTACGTCGGGCGCTGACGCCCGGCGCCACCGCCTCCTACCGCTTCCCGCCGCCGGTGCGGACGTGGCAGTCCGCCAGGTGGTCGTCGACCAGGCCGCAGGCCTGCATCAGGGCGTAGGCGGTGGTCGGGCCGACGAAGCGGAAGCCGGCCTTCTTCAACGCCTTCGCCAGCGCCGTCGACTCGGGGGTGATGGCCGGCACCTCGCCCAGCGTGCGGGGGGCCGGCCGGGCCGGGTCGGCGGCGAACTGCCAGATCAGCGCGTCCAGTCCGCCGTCCAGGTCGCGGGCGGCCCTGGCGTTGGCGATCGCCGCCTCGATCTTGGCCCGGTTGCGGATGATGCCGGTGTCGGCGAGCAGCCGCTCCTTGTCGGCCTCGCCGAACTCGGCGACCTTGCCGATCTCGAAGCCGGCGAACGCGGCCCGGAAGCCCTCCCGGCGACGCAGGATGGTCAGCCAGGACAGGCCGGACTGGAAGGCCTCCAGGCAGACCCGCTCGAACAGGGCGTCGTCGCCGTGCACCGGGCGGCCCCACTCGGTGTCGTGGTAGACGCGGTAGTCGTCGGTGGAGTCGCCCCAGCCACAGCGGCGCAGGCCGTCCGCGCCGAGCACGGCTCCTGCGGAGACCCCGGTCACCGGTCCTCCACCGGCTTCGCGTCCTCGGCGGCCGGCTCCTTGCCGAGCACGACGGTCGGCTTGACCACCTCGGCGAAGGACTCCAGGCCGGGCAGCGGCTCGGCGGCCGGGTCGGGGGCGGTGGTGGCCTCGACCGCGCCGCGCAGGTGGGCGGCGGCCTCCAGCTCGGCGATCCGCGAGTCGCGGTAGGCGAGTTCGGCGCCGAGGCGGTCCAGGACGTCGTCCACCTCGTCCATCCGGTAGCCGCGCACGGCCATCGGCAGGCGCAGGTCGTCGACGTCCGCCTTGTTCAGCGGTCGGTCCTGCGGCAGCCGCGCGGCGATGCGGTCGGGCACCGCCTCCGGCATCGAGCCGCCCCCGCCGAGCGCCACCAGCGCGGCGCCGCCGACCACCACGGCCATGGCGACCACGATCACCCAGAACACGAGCTGTCCTCCCGAACTCCCGGTCGGCCTCCTCCGAGGTGCCAGGGAACCGGGCCGATCATGACAGCATGGTCCCTGGTGAGGCCGGGGGCCATCATCGCACCCGTGGGAGCTGTGGAGGAGACATCGGTGGCACTGCGCCTGGGACCGCGCGAATTCGGTGACGACGAGCTGGTGATCATGGCCATCGTGAACCGGACGCCGGACTCGTTCTTCGACAAGGGCGCGACCTTCGCCGACGAGGCCGCGTTCGCCGCCGCCGACCGCGCGATGGCCGAGGGCGCGGCGATCCTGGACATCGGCGGGGTGAAGGCCGGCCCCGGCGACGAGGTCACGGTCGAGGAGGAGCTGCGGCGCACCGTGCCCTTCGTGGCCGAGCTGCGCAAGCGCCACCCCGGGGCGGTGATCAGCGTGGACACCTGGCGGCACGAGGTCGGCGAGGCGGTCTGCGAGGCGGGCGCGGACCTGCTGAACGACGCCTGGGGCGGGGTGGACCCGAAGCTCGCCGAGGTGGCCGCCCGCCACGGCGTCGGGCTGGTCTGCACCCACGCGGGCGGCGCCGAGCCGCGCACCCGGCCGCACCGGGTCGGGTACGAGGACGTGATGGCGGACATCCTGCGGGTCACCGTGGGGCTCGCCGAGCGGGCGGTGGAGCTGGGCGTGCGCCGGGACGCGGTGATCATCGACCCGGGCCACGACTTCGGCAAGAACACCCGGCACTCGCTGGAGGCCACCCGGCGGCTGCCGGAGATGACCGCGACCGGCTTCCCGGTGCTGGTCTCGCTCTCCAACAAGGACTTCGTCGGCGAGACCCTGGACCGGCCGGTGAACGAGCGGCTGCTCGGCACCCTGGCCACCACCGCGGTCTCGGCCTGGCTGGGCGCCCGGGTCTACCGGGTGCACCAGGTCGAGGAGACCCGCCAGGTGCTGGACATGGTCGCCTCGATCCGGGGCACCCGCCCCCCGGCGGTCGCCCGCCGGGGGCTGGCGTAGCGGCCCCCTCGACGGCGCTCGGCCCGCCTCCGGGGCGCTCGCGGCCAGGGCTCCGACACGCCTCAGATCCCGTTCACGGGCCGACGGGCCTCGGCGAGGATCTTGAGGACCTCGTCGGTCTCGTCGGTGATGTGGAACAGTTCCAGGTCCTGCGCGGCCGCCTTGCCCTGCGCGACCAGGGTGTTCTTCAGCCACTCGTAGAGGCCGCCCCAGTAGGCGCTGCCGTAGAGGATCACCGGGAAGCGGGTGACCTTCTTCGTCTGCACCAGGGTGAGCGCCTCGAACAGCTCGTCCAGCGTGCCGAGTCCGCCGGGCAGGACGACGAAGCCCTGCGCGTACTTGACGAACATCGTCTTGCGGACGAAGAAGTAACGGAAGTTCAGCCCGAGGTCGACGAACTCGTTGAGGCCCTGTTCGAAGGGCAGCTCGATGCCGAGCCCGACGCTGAGGCCGCCGGCCTCCGTGGCGCCGCGGTTGGCGGCCTCCATCGCGCCCGGGCCGCCGCCGGTGATCACCGCGTAGCCGGCCTCGGCGAGGGCCCGGCCGATGGCGATCCCGGCCTCGTACTCGGGCGAGCCGGCCGGGGTCCGGGCCGAGCCGAAGACGCTGATCGCGGGCGGGAGTTCGGCGAGGGCGCCGAAGCCCTCGACGAACTCGGAGGTGATCCGCAGCACCCGCCAGGGATCGGTGTGCAGCCAGTCGGTGGGCCCCGTGGTGTCCAGCAGGCGCTGGTCCGTGGTGCTGGTTCCGACCTGGTCCCGGCGCACCAGCACCGGGCCCTTCTGCTTCTCGGGCCAGGCCTTCTTCTTCCGCGGCACGCCGACCTGCTCGGGGCCGTGTCCGTAGTGCTTGTCGTCTCCTGTGCCTGTCATGACGAAACCCTACGCCCGCCCTCCCCCGTTTTCAGGCAACGGGGGAAGGTCGGTTGGGCAACCGGAAGGTGGAGTTCGACCGTCGGTCCGACCGGTCCCGAACGCTTTCGGTTCAGCTGGTCAGCCAGGCGCGCAGCCGGTCCTCGGTCTCGGCGATGGCGGCCAGCGAGCAGTGCTCGTCCCGCTTGTGCGCGAAGTTCGGGTCGCCCGGGCCGTAGTTGACCGCCGGGATACCGAGGGCGCTGAACCGGGCGACGTCGGTCCAGCCGAACTTGGCGCGGGCCCGGCCTCCGGTGGCCGCCAGGAAGGCCTTCGCGGCGGGCTGGGAGAGACCGGGGAGGGCGCCGGGGGCGAAGTCGGTGACGGTCAGCTCGAAGCCGTCGAAGACCTCGCGGACGTGCTTCTCCGCGTCGGCCTCGCTGCGGTCGGGCGCGAAGCGGAAGTTGACGGTGATCACGCACTCGTCCGGGATCACGTTGCCGGCCACGCCGCCGTCGATCCGCACCGCGTTGAGGCCCTCGCGGTACTCCAGGCCGTCGATCTCCACCCGGCGGGGCTCGTACGTCGCGAGCCGGGTGAGCGCCTCGGCGGCGCGGTGGATGGCGTTGTCGCCGAGCCAGCTGCGGGCCGAGTGGGCGCGCACGCCGGTCAGCCGGACCTGCGCCCGCAGGGTGCCCTGGCAGCCGCCCTCGACCGTGGCCTCGCTGGGCTCCATCAGCACCGCGAAGTCGGCGGCCAGCCACGCCGGGCGGTCCCTGGCGAGGTGGCCGAGGCCGTTGCGGTGGGCCTCCACCTCCTCGCAGTCGTAGAACACGTAGGTCAGGTCGCGGTTGGGCTCGGTCAGGGTGGCGGCGAGCCGCAGCGCGACGGCCACGCCGGACTTCATGTCCGAGGTGCCGCAGCCGTAGAGCAGGTCTCCCTCGACGTACGACGGCAGGTTGTCGGCGATCGGTACGGTGTCCAGGTGCCCGGCCAGCACGACGCGCTCGGCGCGGCCCAGGTCGGTCCGGGCCACCACGTTGTTGCCGTAACGGTCCACGGTCAGGTGCGGGTGTCCGCGCAGGGCCACCTCGACGGCGTCGGCGAGCGCCTGCTCGTCGCCGCTCACCGAGGGGAAGTCGACGAGGCGGGCGGTCAGCGCGCCACCGTCGAGGGTCAGGTCCAGGGGCGTCGGGTTCGGGCTGCTCATGGCGTCAGCCTAGTCCCGCGGCCGTGTGCCCTGTGTGGTCGCGCTGTGACACGGAACGCCCGCGGATCGGCAACCGGAGTGCGCCGTACACCCGTCCGAGTGGGTACGGTGTCGGATCAAGATGCCGGGCACGAGAGGGGCGAGGGTGGCCAGGAGAAGGCACGGCGAGGAGCTGGGCGAGGAGCCGGGCGACGAAGTGGCGCCCCGCCGCCGCGGTCCGGTGCGCGCGCTGCTGCTCGTGCTGGTCGGACTGCTCGGCCTGGCGATGGTCGCCGGCCTGGCCGTGGTCGGGATCTGGTGGTTCGGGTTCCGGCAGGGCGCCTCGGAGGAGTGCACGGTGAAGACCGCGGCGGGCAGCGGCACGCTGGAGCTGCCGCAGGCCGCCAACGCCGCGACGATCGCCGCGGTGGCGCGCTCGCGCGGGCTGCCGGACCGGGCGACCTCGATCTCGCTGGCGACCGCGATGCAGGAGTCCAAGCTGCGCAACCTCGCGGGCGGCGACCGGGACTCGATCGGCCTGTTCCAGCAGCGGCCCTCGATGGGCTGGGGCACCCCGGAGCAGATCGCGGACCCGGTGTACGCGACGAACAAGTTCCTGGACGGTCTGATCAAGGTCCCGGGCTACACCCGGATGCCGCTGACCGACGCGGCCCAGGCGGTGCAGAAGAGCGGCTACCCGCAGGCGTACGCCAAGCACGAGACCAAGGCGACGCTGCTCACGGCGGCGCTGGCCGGCCGTGAGCCCGCCTCGTTCAGCTGCGTGGTGCACGACTACGCCAAGCCGGACCCGGCCGACTCGACGTCGCCGACCGCGGGCGCCACGGCGACCCCGGTCGCGCTGCCGGACCGCACCCAGGTGCTGTCGGACCGGGTGCGCCGGGAGTTCGGCCGTACCGTCACCCCGGCCACCGGCTACGCCTCGACCATCAAGGGCGCCGAGAACGCCGTCGCGCTGACCCCGGACCCGGCCACCGCCGCACTGACCTCCTCGGCGGACTCCGGGGCCGACGCCGGGGCGAGCGCCGAGCGGGCCAGCGGCTGGGAGGTGGCCCACTGGGCGGTCGCCCAGGCTCAGCAGCTGGGCATCGCGACGGTCGCCTACGACGGGAAGATCTGGCGCAAGACCGAGTCCGAGGACGGCTGGCAGACCCAGACCTCGGGGACGTCGACCAAGCTCGTCCAGGTCACCCTGGCGACGTCCGACAAGGGCTGACGCACAGTCGTTCGGGTTGCCGCCGGACGGGTGATTCCGGTCAACTCCGGTGGACCGACCCCCCGTTCCGGCGAACCCCGGTGGCGAACCGTCACTTCCCTTGTCCGGCGGCGGTCGGACGGTGCCGACGGGGGCCAGGGAACGCCCCTGCTGCAGTCGTACGATCCGATGATCGGCCAGACGCTTTGCCGCCCAGGCCGAAACCTTCTGGCTCCTCAAGCGGTAACAACGTCGTCCGCCAGGTCCCGTCCGCGCTCGGATCGTCCACCCGGCGGACGGGACGGACCCAGACCCCTTCGAGGAGCCCCATGTCTCACCCCCTCACGCGCCGGATCGCCCAGGCCGCGCTCGTCGTGGCGGCCGGAGCGACCCCGCTGGTCGCGGCCGGCTCCGCGTCCGCTCTGGGCGGGGACGCCCTGCTTCCCAAGAGCGACCTCGCGGCGCCGCTGGGCCAGCTGACCAACACCGACACCGGTTCCACCCTGCAGCACACCACCCACCAGCTCGGCCAGGCGGCCGGCACCACCGGCGCGGCCACCGTCGCCGCGGGCGTGCCGGCCTCCGCCGACGCCGCGGGCAACATCGTCGCCCAGCAGCTCCCCGAGGCGAACGAGAAGGCCAGCTCGCTCACCGCGCCGGTCGACCAGACCGCCGCCACCACCGGCCAGCTCTCCGGCGTCACCCCGAAGGTCGCCTCGACCCTGGCCGGCAAGCTCGGCGAGGCCGTCACCGGCAAGGGCATGGGCACCCGCAGCGCCACCGCCGGCACCGGCGCGATCGGCGGCCTCTCCCGGACCGGCGCCCTCACCCAGGGGCTGCCCGGCGCCGACAAGCTCTCCAGCGCCGTACCCGGCACCAACGCCGTCACCGACGCCCTGCCGACCAGCGCGGTGGAGCGCGCCCTGCCGCTCGGCCCGGTGGAGCACGCGCTGCCCGACGGCCTGCCCGCCACCGACGTCCTGGGCCTCGCGGAGCACGGCTCGGCCAACCGGCTCGGCGGCGCCGACCTCGGCCCGAACAGCCCGCTGTCCGGCCTGTCGGGCCTGACCGGCGCGCTCGGCCCGGTCGGCGGCCTGCTGCACGGCGTCAACGGCGGCGACATCAACGGCCTGCCGCTGTAACCCTTCCGGGTGAGCCGAAGGGGCCGGCGCTCGAAGCGCCGGCCCCTTCGGTGTGTCGTCAGCGCGCCGCGGCCAACCGCTCCACGGCCGCGGCGACCCGCTCGTCGGTCGCGGTGAACGCGACCCGGACGAAGCGGTCGCCGGACGGCCCGTAGAAGTCACCGGGCGCCACCAGGATGCCCATCGAGGCCAGTTCGGCCACGGTCTCCCAGCACGGGCGGTCCTGGGTCGCCCACAGGTACAGGCTCGCCTCGGAGTGCTCGATCCGGAAGCCGTACGCCTCCAGCGCCGCCCGCAGCGCCGAGCGCCGGGCCGCGTACCGCTCCCGCTGCTCGGCCACGTGGGCGTCGTCCGTCAGCGCCGCGACCGTCGCCGCCTGGACGGGTGCCGGCACGATCATGCCGCCGTGCTTGCGCAGCCCCAGCAGCTCCGCCACGACGACCGGGTCGCCCGCCACGAAGGACGCGCGGTAGCCGGCCAGGTTGGAGCGCTTGGAGAGCGAGTGGACGGCCAGCAGGCCCTCGTGCTGCGTTCCGTCGGCAGGGCCCCCGCAGACATCCGGGTGCAGCACGGAGACCGGCTCGGCCTCCCAGCCCAGCTCGAAGTAGCACTCGTCGCTGACCAGCAGCACCCGGTGCTCCCGGGCCCACTCGACGGCGCGGCGCAGCTCGTCGCCGCCGAGCACCCGGCCGGTCGGGTTGGACGGCGAGTTCACCCAGAGCAGGCGCACCCGGGAGCCGTCCAGCTCCTCCACCGAGTCGTACTCGACCGGCTCGGCGCCGCACAGCCGTGCGCCCACCTCGTAGGTCGGGTAGGCCAGCCGCGGGTAGGCGACCTGGTCGCCGGGGCCGAGGCCGAGCTGGGTGGGCAGCGAGGCCACCAGCTCCTTGGAACCGACGGTCGGCAGGACGGCCCGGGGGCCGATGTCGGCGCCGCAGCGGCGGTGCAGCCAGCCGGCGATCGCCTCGCGCAGCTCCAGCGGGCCCCAGACGGTCGGGTAGCCGGGGGTGTCGGTGTGGGCGGCCAGCGCCTTCTGGATCACCTCGGGGACCGGGTCGACGGGGGTGCCGACGGAGAAGTCGCAGAGGCCACCGGGATGGGCGAGGGCGGTGGCCTTGTAGGGCTCCAGCTTGTCCCAGGGGAAGACGGGCAGCCGGTCGGAAACGCGGCGCGCCGCCCCCGGGTGGCCCGGGAACGGCGCGCGCGTGCTGTTCGTGCTCACAGCTCAGTAGCCACCGATCGTCAGTGGTCGGCGTTCTGCGGCGGCAGGGCCGCGATGAACGGGTGGTCCCGCTCGATCAGGCCGAGCTTCGAGGCGCCACCGGGCGAACCCAGGTCGTCGAAGAACTCGACGTTCGCCTTGTAGTAGTCCTTCCACTCCTCCGGAGTGTCGTCCTCGTAGAAGATCGCCTCGACCGGGCAGACCGGCTCGCAAGCGCCACAGTCGACACACTCATCCGGGTGGATGTAGAGGGAACGCTGGCCCTCGTAGATGCAGTCAACCGGGCACTCTTCGATGCACGCCTTGTCCTTCACGTCGACACAAGGCTGCGCGATGACGTAGGTCACGCTGTCGTTCCTCCTCGGAAGGGCCTGGCGGCCCGTTCTGTTCTGCTCGCGTGCGCGGTGAGCGCGGCGTCGTCGATGCCCGCCCCTAGTATCGCGGGTCGAGGACCGCAAATGCACAGGAGGTGGCCGGATCATGACCCGAGACCCGCTGGAGAGCCGTCCAGAAGTCCGGATAGATCGCTCTGACGTGGGACTTCGCGTCTCCGCGCGCCGCCTCTCGGAGTTCGCGGACGACCGGCCGGTCTTCCGCGATGTGATCGGCGTTCTCACATCGTGGGACGACGACGGGCTGGTGATCGAGCCGCGCTCGGGCGGGCCGGTCGCCTTCCCGGAGAAGCTGCTGGTCGCGGGCAAGGTCGTGCCGCCGTTCCCGGCCCGGCGGGCGCCGCTGCCCGCCACCACTCCGGTCGAGCTGCAGCGGATCGCCGGGCGGGGCTGGCCGGCCGTCGAGCAGGAGCAGCTCGGCGAGTGGACGCTGCGCGCCGCGGCCGGCTTCACCCGGCGGGCCAACTCCGTCCAGGCGCTCGGCGACCCGGGACTGCCGCTGCCCCGGGCGCTGGCCGCCCTGCGGGCCTGGTACGCGGCGCGCGGACTGCCCGCGTACGTCGAGGTGATCACCCCCGGGTCGCCCGGGGACCTGCGTGCCGAACTCGACCGGCTGGGCGCCGGCTACGCGCCCACCCTGGTGCTGACCGCGCCGCTGGCCGCGGTCTCCCGGGCCGGCACCGGGCACGAGAGGGTACGGCTCTCCCGGACGGCGGACGCCGACTGGATGTCGCTGTACCGCCGGGTGGGAGCCGACCCGGCCGTGGAGGAGACCGCCCGGCAGGTCCTGCACGGCGGCCCCTCGGTCTGGTTCGCCGCCGTCCCCGGCGCCGAGGGGCAGCCCCCGCTGGCGATCGGACGCTGCGTCATCGACGGCCCGTGGGCCTGCTTCGGCGCGATCGAGGTCCAGCCGTACGCCCGGCGGGCCGGACTGGCGACGGCGGTCATGGCGGTGCTCGCCGCCCGCGCGGCGGAGGAGGGCGCGAGCGGCGCGTATCTGCAGGTCGAGGCGGAGAACGGCGGTGCGATCGCGCTCTATGACGGACTCGGCTTCACGACCAGTCACACTTACCACTACGCGCTCCTTCCCCAGGAGTAGCCGCCCGACCGTTCCGCCCTGGTATGTCCGCTTGTCCGTCCGTCGTACGAAGGCCGCCGCCGTCACCGTGACCGAGCAGAGCAGAGACCGCTTCCGGACCGCCGCCCGCGCCGAGCAGCCCGACCCGGTGCTGCTCTGCCTACTCGCCGCCGCCGAGCACGACCCCGTCCTCGACCCGGGTGATCCGGGCGAGCCGCCCGGCGTGGACGCCCTGCTGGCCGCCTGCGCGGCCGCCTTCGACCGGCACGCCACGGCCGTCCGGGTCGCCGTCGCCGAACGCTCGCCCTCCGGGCCGGAGGAGACCGCCGCCCTGCTCGCCGCCGTGCTCGGCGGGCGGGAGCGGTTCCACGGGCGCCAGTCCGACTACCGGCGGTTGGAGTCCTCGCTGCTGCCCGACGTGCTGCGACGGCGGCGCGGACTGCCGATCATGCTCTCGCTGGTGTGGATGGAGGTCGGGCGGCGCGCCGGGCTCACCGTCCACGGCATCGCGCTGCCCGGCCACTTCATCGTCGCGGTCGGCGGCCCGGCCGGCGGCGAGGAGTACGTCCTCGCTGACCCCTTCCACGGCGGACGGCTTCTCGACCCGGCCGACGTCGAACGCCTGGTCGCCGCCGCCGGGCAGGACTTCACCCCGGCCCTGCTCACCCCGGCCCAGCCGCTGGACATCGTGCTGCGGGTGCTCGGCAACATCCGGATCTGGGCCGCCGACCGGCCCGAGCACGCCCGCACCCAGCTGTGGGCCACCGAACTCGCCCTGCTGCTCCCCCGCCACCCGGCCCAGCTCCGGCTGGAACGGGCCGAACTCCTGGTGCGGATGGGCGACTTCCTCCGCGGCTCGGCGGAGATGGACTCCTACGCCCAGATCCTGGACGCCTTCGACCCGGACACCGCCGCCAAGGTCCGCCAGGAGGCCCGGGCGGCCCGCCACCGGCTCAACTAGAGCCAGCCCTTCTCGCGGGCGATCCGGACCGCCTCGGTGCGGTTGCGCGCCTCGGTCTTCTGGATCGCCATCGAGAGGTAGTTGCGGACCGTTCCCTCCGACAGGTGCAGCCGCCTGGCGATGTCCGCGTTCACCGCGCCGTCCGCGGCCGCGCCCAGCACGTCCCGCTCGCGCGCGGTCAGCGGGTTGGCACCCTCAGCCAGCGCGGCCGCCGCCAGCGCCGGGTCGATCACCCGCTCGCCGCGCAGCACCCGGCGGATCGCCTCGGCCAGTTCGGAGGCGGGCGCGTCCTTCACCAGGAAGGCGTCCGCCCCGGACTCCATCGCCCGGCGCAGGTAGCCGGGACGCCCGAAGGTCGTCGCGATGACCACCCTCGTCCCGGGCGCCTGCCGGTGCAGCTCGGCGGCCGCCTCGATGCCCGTCATGCCCGGCATCTCGATGTCCAGCACGGCGACCTGCACGTCGTTCGCCAGCACCGCCGCCACCACCTCGTCCCCGCGGCCCACCTGCGCGACGACGTCGATGTCCCCCTCCAGTCCGAGCAGCGCCGCCAGCGCCTCCCGGACCATCCCCTGGTCCTCGGCGAGCAGCACGCGGATCGAGGGACCGTTCTCTGCGTTACCCATGGCGACGACCTTAGAGCCGAGCGGGCCTGACCATCCGCCAGGGGCGGAGGTCGGTCCGCGGGAGGAATTCGGTGGTCCACCGGGGCGGTGGACACCAGACTGGCCGGATGCCGATCCTGGAGCCGCTGCGCCCCGACCACGCCGACGCCGTGCTCGCCTTCGAACTCGCAAACCGGGCCTGGTTCGCCCGTACCGTGCCCGACCGCGGCGACGCCTACTTCGCCCGGTTCGACGAGCGCCACGCCGCACTGCTCGCCGAGCAGGCCGCGGGCATCTGCCGGTTCCACGTGATCCTCGATCCGACCGGAGCCCTGGTCGGCCGCGTCAACCTGATGGACCTCGTCGACGGCAGCGCCGAACTCGGCTACCGGATCGCCGAGTCCGCAGCCGGCCGGGGCCTCGCCAAGGCGGCCGTCGCCCAGCTCCTCCCACTGGCCGCCCGCACCTACGGCCTGCGGTCGCTGACCGCCGCCACCACCCTCGACAACCCCGCCTCGATGGCCGTCCTCGCCCACAACGGCTTCGCCGTCACCGGCGAGTGCGTGCTGGACGGCCGCCCGGCCGTCCGCTACCACCGCGACCTGGACGGCGGTTGAGCGGTCAGGGTCAGGAGGCCACCTTGGACGGCCCGGTGGTCGCCGGCGCCGTCCGCAGTGGCACGGAGGCCCGGAGCCGGAAGCCCTTGCCGCGCTCACCGGGGCCGGTCGCCAGGCGGCCGCCGACCAGGGCGAGGCGCTCCTCCAGGCCCGAGAGGCCGTTGCCCGGCTGGGACTTGCCCGGTCCGCGCCCGTCATCGGTGATCTCCAGGACGGCGTAGCGCTCGCCACTGCCCTCCCAGGTCTCGTCCGCCGTCACCGTGCAGACGGTGGCGCCCTCGCCGTGCCGGACGATGTTGGTGACGGCCTCGCGCAGCGCCCAGGCCAGCGCGCCCGCCTCCTCGTCGGCCAGCGACGGCCAGGCGTCCACCAGATCCGGCGCGGCCTCCAGCCGGACCTGCGCCGCGGACAGGGCGGTCCGGGCGGCGGCGAGCTCGACCGGCAGGGTGGGGCGGCGGAAGCCGGTCACGGCCTCCCGCACGTCGATCAGCGACTGCCGGGCGACCTGCTCGATGTCGGCCACCTGCGCCCGCGCCGCCTCGTCCTTGCCGGCGTCCATGAACCGCCCGGCCAGCTCGCTCTTCAGGGTGATCAGCGAGAGCGAGTGCCCGAGCAGGTCGTGCAGGTCGCGGGCGAGCCGCAGCCGCTCCTCGGAGGCGGCCAGGTGGGCCACCGCGGCCCGGGCCTCGCGCAGCTCCTTCATGGTGGCGACCAGTCGCTGCAGGCCGGCCATCGCGACGCCGGAGAGGAAGGCGGTGAGGGCGAAGGTGGAGATGTTGTCGTTCCCGGCGTGGATCACCAGACCGGTCGCCGCGGTCAGTGCGGCCATGCCGACCAGCGCGCGCAGCGCGAGGTTCGGCGGGGTGATGACCGCCAGGCACACCGAGGCGTAGATGAACATGGTCAGGAAGGCGCCGCCGAGCGCGAAGGAGGAGGCCACGGCGAGCACGATCATCGCCCCGACGACCACCTGGCAGGCCCGCGGCCTCATCCCCGCCTGCGAGCGGAAGATCACCAGCAGCACGTAGGCGACCACGAAGACCGCCAGGCAGGCCCAGCCGAACACCTGGCCGGCCGGGCTGTGGCCACCGTTGACCAGGTTGCCCGCCGGGTAGGCCAGGTAGGTCATCCAGAGCAGCATCCAGGCGACCTTGACCAGCATCTGCCGCCTGGTCTCCACCGGGGTGCCGGGGACGCTCATGAACCCGGCGCGCGCCGCGCCCGCCTCCGGCTGCTCGTCGGAACGGTGGGTCTGGCGCGCGTCACTCATGTCGATCATCATGCCTGCCGGGTGTCACGCCGGTACAGCGCCGCTGCGGCGGCGGCGAACACCGCGAAGAAGGCGGCCAGACCGGCGACCGCGACCAGGTCCAGGGAGCGCCCGGGCTGGGTGAAGGTGGCCAGCTTGTTGTACAGGAACACCGGGTTGAACCTGGCGAACTTCTCCAGCGAGCCGCTCACCGGGAACCAGGTGCCGCCGAGCAGCGCCATCGCCATGTAGGTGATCATCACGATCGGCTGAACCGCGTCCGGCGCCGCCGCGTAGCCGAGCGCCACCCCGAGCGCGGCGAAGACGAAACTCCCCAGCCACAGCGCGGCCGCGAGCCCGATCCACTGCGCGACGCCCAGCGAGACGCCCTGCGCGGCGCCGACCGCGAAGACCACCAGGATCGCCGGCAGCGTGGTCACCGCGGTCGCCGCGATCTTGCCGACGGTGTACGCCCGGCCCGGCAGGGCGGTCAGCCGCAGCTGGCGGGTCCAGCCGCTCTTGCGCTCCAGCGAGATCCGCTGGGCGTTGCCGGTGAGCACCGCGCCGACCGCGCCGAAGGTGGCCATCGAGACCATGAAGTAGGTCTTCACCGGCAGCCCGCCGGCCTGGTTGCCCGCGCCGTAGGCGTTGATGAAGAAGACGTACATCAGTGCCGGGTAGACGACGGTGAAGAACAGGTAGCGCCGGTTGCGGAGGGTCCGCAGGATCTCCAGCTTGATCAGGGTGGTCATCGCGCGCTCTCCTCTGCCAGGTCCTGCTTGTCCAGCTCGCCCGTGATGGTCAGGAAGGCCTGCTCCAGGCCGACCCCGGTGACCTCCAGGCCGCGCGGGTACAGGCCCGCCCGGTAGATCCCGGCCACACCCGCGTCGGCGTCGGCGGTCCGGATCCGCACCGTCCGCACCCCCGGGACGCGGGCGGTGACGTCCAGCGACTGCACGCCGGGCAGGGCGCGCAGCACGGCCTCGTCGAACGGGGCGGCCGAGGAGAGGTCGACGTCGTGGATCTCGAAGGCGATCCGGCGGGTACCGGCCCGCGCCTTGATCTCCGCGGAACTGCCGTCGGCGATCAGCCGGCCCCGGTGCAGCACCAGGACGCGGTCGGCGATCGAGTCGGCCTCCTCCAGGTAGTGGGTGGCGAACAGGACCGTGCGGCCGGCGTCGGCCTGGGCGCGCATGCTCGCCCAGAACCCCTGCCGGACGCTGACGTCCATGCCGGTGGTGGGCTCGTCCAGCACGATCAGGTCGCTGTCGCCGGCGATCGCCAGGGCGAAGCGGACCCGCTGCTCCTGGCCGCCGGACAGCTTGTCCACCCGGCGTTCGGCGATCTCGGTGATCCCGGCGTCGGTCAGCACCCCCGTGACCGACCGACCGCGCGGGTGCACCTTGCAGGCGAGCTCGACCAGCTCGCGGACCTTGACGTCGGTCATCAGCCCGCCGCTCTGCAGCATCGCGCCGACCCGCCCGTCGGCGATCGCCGCCCGCGGGGTGCCGCCGAACAGCGTGACGCTGCCCTGGTCGGGCTCGCGCAGGCCGAGCAGCAGGTCCAGGCTGGTGGACTTGCCGGCGCCGTTCGGGCCGAGCAGGGCGACGGTCTCGCCCGGCCGCAGCACCAGGTCCAGCCCGTCCACGGCGCGCACCCGTCCGTAGCTCTTGCCGACGCCGCGGAAGGCGGCCACCTCGGAGACCATCGCCCGGCTCCTCTCCCCTGACGGTTGTCGCGTGCGGTCCTGTCCGCACCACCTCAGAGTCCCGCGCGGGCGGGGGACGGCGGCAGTGTCGGCCGTCGTGCCTTCGGCATGACGGATGTCATGCCGGCGGCCGGCACCCCGCACGGGGGTACCGGCCGCGGATCGCGCTGGTCGGAACGGGTTACCGGCCCAGCGAGCGCTTCACGAAGTCGACCTGGAGCAGCAGCAGGTTCTCCGCGACCTCCTCCTGCGGGGTCATGTGCGTGACGCCGGACAGCGGCAGCACGGTGTGCGGGCGCCCGGCGGCCAGCAGGGCCGAGGAGAGCCGCAGGGTGTGGGCGGCCACCACGTTGTCGTCCGCGAGCCCGTGGATGATCATCAGCGGGCGCTCCAGCCCGGCCGCGTACCCGGTCAGCGAGTTGGCCTCGTACACCTCCGGCCACTCGGCCGGGTGGCCCAGGTAGCGCTCGGTGTAGTGGGTGTCGTACAGCTCCCACTCGGTCACCGGCGCCCCGGCCACCGCCGCGTGGAACACGTCGGGGCGGCGCAGCACGGCGAGCGCGGCGAGGTAGCCGCCGTACGACCAGCCGCGGATGGCGACCCGGTCGAGGTCCAGCGGGAACTCCTCCGCGAGCGCCCGCAGCGCCTCGACCTGGTCGTCCAGGGTGGCCCCGGCGAAGTCGAAGGCGACGGACTTCTCCCAGGCCGGACCGCGCCCCGGGGTTCCGCGCCCGTCGGCGACGACCACCGCGAAGCCCTGGTCGGCGAACCACTGCGAGTTGAGGTGCGGGTTGTGCGCCTGGACGACGCGCTGGCCGTGCGGACCGCCGTACGGGTCCATCAGGACGGGCAGCAGGCCGTCGCGCTCGCGCTCGTAGCCGGTGGGCAGGAAGACGGCGGAGGGGATGCGGCGCTCGCCGGCGAAGCGGAAGACCGGCCGGGCGGTGATCACCGGGGTCTCGGCGTACGAGGCGATGGTGGCGACGTCGTCGACCACCACGCCCTCCGGCAGGTCGCGGGCGACCTGCACGAGGGTGCCGGGCAGGTCGGGCTCGGCGGTGGCCCGGACGGTGATGCCGCCGGCGTGCACCGCGCTGGTGACGGAGGTGAACGGGCGGCCGTTGGCGGACTCCCAGGCCAGCTGCTTGCCGTCGTGGCTGATCCGGCCGACGGCGATCCAGCCGGGCTCGGGGTCGGTCTCCCCGGCGCCGCCGGAGGCGCTGAAGAACACCTCCCGCTCGGTGACCGCGACGACCGAGCGGACGTGCAGGTCGGCTCCGGTGACGGCCTGGTCGCCGACCACCAGCGCCCGCACTCCTCCCTCGTCGGAGATCCGCACCAGCTTGCCGTCCGGGGTCCAGGCCGGCACGCCCGGGAAGGCCTCCAGCCAGGCCTCGTCGCGCTCCTCGAACAGCACCTCGGTACCGCCGGTGGCCGTGTCCAGGCCGAGCACCTGCTGGGCGCGCTGGTCGCGGGACTGGACCAGCAGCAGCGGGACGCCGCCCTCGGTCCAGTGCACCCGGGCCAGGTACGGGAAGGCCTCCTGGTCCCAGGAGACCTCGGTGCGCCCGCCCTGCAGGTCGATCAGCCAGAGGCCGACCTCGGCGTTGGCGGTGCCGGCGGCCGGGTAGGCGACCTCGGCGGGCTCCCGGCCCGGGTTGGCCGGGTCGGCGATCCACCAGCGGCGCACCGGGCTGTCGTCGGCGCGCTCGACCAGCAGCCGCTCGCCGTCCGGGGACCACCAGAAGCCGCGGTCGCGGTCGATCTCCTCCTGGGCGATGAACTCGGCCTGCCCCCAGGTGACGTTGGGGCCGTCCGGCTCGGCGAGCGCCCGGTCGCCGGTGCCGTCGGTACGGGTCAGCCGCAGTTCTCCGGCGGTGTTGGCGTAGGCGACGTGGGTGCCGTCCGGGGAGAGCCGCGGATCCAGCAGCGGGCCCCGGGCGGGGAGTTCGCGGGCGTCGCCGGTGAGCAGGTCGGCGGTGAACAGCCGGCCGGACAGCGCGAAGGCGGCCAGCCGGCCCTCCGCGTCCAGGGCGTAGCCGACGATGCCGGCCGAGCCCTCCCGGCTGCGCTCGCGGCGGGCCTTCTCCGCCGGGGAGAGGTCCTCCTCGCCGCCGCCGAGCAGGACGGCCGGGTCGGCGGCGATCCGCTCCTCGCCGGTGGCGGTGTCGAGGGTCCAGAGCAGGTTGGCCCGGTCGCTGCCGGAGCGCGAGCGCAGGAAGACGACCCGCGAGCCGTCCGGTGCGACGGAGAAGGAGCGGGGGGCGCCGACCGTGTAGCGCAGGGTCCGCGCGTACTGCCGGGGGAAGGTGTCCGCAGGGGTGTGGGAGGTCATGGCACCAGACCCTATGACGGCTGACTCCGACTGCCGGGTGACTGACGATCACTCGTTCGGAGCATCGTCCCCAGGTACGCCCCAAAGAGGCGCAAACCCCCTCCGACCGGCCCACGCGCCCCTCGGCTGCCCGGGTACTCCGGCACGCGCGGACTCACTGAATGTAATGCTCCCCTTACTCATCGGGTATGACTGGTGGGCGAGTGACCGTCGGCCCCGTCCCGGGCCCCGGTCACCCGACCCCCGTTCCCGTACGCTCCCACCGCCGCCCTCCCCAAGGGGCGGCGCCCGAGAAGGGGTATGAGCCGACATGGCCATGAACGTCTCCGCAGCCGTGCTGATGCTCGTCATCGTGGTGGTGCTGATCCGCCGCTCCAGCCTCAAGCTCGCGCACGCCATCGTCTGCGCACTGCTGGGCTTCTACCTGGCCTCCAGTTCGATCGCCCCGTCGATCAGCCAGGTCACCACCAACCTCGCCGGGATGATCAACGGCCTGAAGCTCTGACCCCCCGGCCGCGGTCGTTAGGCTTCCTCCCATGACCGCGACTACCGGCCGCCGCCTCCTCCTGGTGCACGCCCATCCCGACGACGAGTCGATCGGCAACGGCGCCACGATGGCCCGGTACGCCGCCGAGGGCGCCCAGGTCACGCTGGTGACCTGCACCCTCGGCGAGGGCGGCGAGGTGATCCCTCCGGAGCTGGCCCACCTGACGGCCGATCGGGACGACACCCTCGGCGCGCACCGGATCGGCGAGCTGGCCGAGGCGATGCGCGCCCTCGGCGTCACCGACTTCCGCTTCCTCGGCGGCCCGGGGCGCTACCGCGACTCCGGGATGATGGGCGTGCCCGACAACGACGCCCCCGGCTGCTTCTGGCGGGCCGACGTGGACGAGGCGGCGGACCACCTGGTCGCGGTGGTCCGCGAGGTGCGGCCGCAGGTGCTGGTCACGTACGACGAGAACGGCGGCTACGGGCACCCGGACCACATCCAGGCGCACCGGGTCGCGATGCGCGCCCACGAGTTGGCCGCGGACCCGGCGCACCGCCCGGAGCTGGGCGCCCCCTGGCGGATCGCCAAGGTGTACTGGAACCGGATGCCCCGCTCGGTGCTCGACGCCGGGCTGGCCGCGACCGCCGCCGAGGCGGCCTTCCCGGGCACCGCCCAACCCGCCGACGTGCCGGGGGTGGTGGACGACGAGGTGGTTACCACCGTGCTGGACGGCACCGCGCACGCCGGGCGCAAGGCCGCCGCGATGGCCGCGCACGCCACCCAGATCACCGTGGACGGCTCCTCCTTCGCGCTCTCCAACCACCTCGGCCAGCCGCTGTTCGCCACCGAGTACTACCAGCTGGTACACGGCCAGGCCGGCCCGGAGCGGCCCGAACGCGACCTGTTCGCGGGCCTCGACACCACCGACCCGACTCCCAGCGAGGGGAACGCCCGATGACCGCGCCCGCCGCCAAGCCGAAGCGCCGTTCGATCGCGGTGGCTGTCCTCGGCACCCGCGAGCAGCGCCTGGCGGAGCCCCAACCCCCGCGCTTCGCCCGGATCGCGGCGTATGTCCTGTTCTTCCTGCTGGGCATCGCGGTGTCCGTCTGCGGATCCTTTGTGCAGGCCCTGTGGCCGCCCGTGGGAATTCTGCTGGCGCTCGCCGCCACCGCCGCGACCTTCTACGCGGGCCTGCGGGTCACCGGCACCCGGCTGGGCGCCGCGGCGCCCGCGGCCGGCTGGTTCCTGGCGATGCTGCTGCTGATGGTGCCCCGGCCGGAGGGCGACAACGTGCTGTGGTCGAACGCCACCTCGCTGGCCTGGCTGTTCGTCGGCTCGATCCTGGGCGTGATCTGCGCCACCCTGCCCACCCGCACCAGCTGGTTCCCCGGAGTGCCCAACCCCCCTCGCTGACCCCGCCGGGCAGCCGCGTACGGTAGCGCACACAACGCGCAGTCAGGACCACTCCGCCGTACTCTCATACCGGAGGAACCGGACGTATCAGGATCTGTCCGAAGCCGTTCACCGCTCAGTTCTTCCCAGTATGGTGGTCCCGCAGTACGTCGTACCCGACCGCCGTTTGCCCCAGGCCCGGCGACCACGAACCGCGGTCGCGCCGCACGGCCCGCCCGCGAACCCGGAGCAGAGCAGCATTGAGCAGCCGCGAATCTGACAACGCCAACCCGACGCCCCGGCGCACGGGTCCGGACGCGTACCCGTCGGGCACGCCGCCCTACGGCACCCCGGGCCTCCCCGGCGGCGAGCGGGCCGCGGCCGGCACCGACGCCGGGTCGGGCGGCGAGGACGACGGTCCGAAGACCGAGACCACCCTGACCACCCGGGTCCGGATCAACATCCCCGGCTCGCGACCGATCCCGCCGGTCGTCGTCCGCAGCACCGTCAAGAACGAGACCGCCAGGACCGACGAGGGCCCGGCCGAGCAGGCGCCCACCGCCGAGCCGGGCGGCTCGCGGCACCGCTCCGCGCCCGCGTCGCCCGTCCTCGGCGTGATGGAGGGCGGCCGCGCGGCCACCCCGCCCGACCTGCCGCCGGAGTGGCAGATCCCGCCGATCCCGCCGGCCACCTCGGAGTCCGAGTCCACCGGCGCCTGGTTCCGGCCGCGGCAGAAGAAGGCCCCGGCCGCCGAGCCCGCCCCGGCCGCGGTGCCGGCCGGCGCCCCGAGCGCGCCGGAGGCCCGGGCCGTGCCCGGCACCGCCGCCGAGGCCCGTTCGCAGGCCGCCCCGAGCGGCGCCCGCCCGGCCCCGGCCGCCGGCGCGGCCCGTCCCAACGGCCGTACGGTGCCCGCCCAGGGCAAGGCGCCCTCCCCCGCCGCCCCCGCGGCGCCGTTCGGCGCCGGAAACCCGGGCGAGGAGCCCGGGGTGTACGAGGCGGCCGACCCGTTCGCGCCCGTCTCCGACCCGTTCGCGCCGGCCGCCGACCCGTTCGCCACGGCTGGCCCCGACACCGGTGCCCGGGCTCCGCGCGGCAACCGCCCGCAGCGGCAGGCGCCGCAGCAGGGCGCGCCCCGGGCGAACGGCGCCCGTCCGAACCGCCCCCAGCAGGGCGCCCCGCAGCAGGGCCGGGCCCACCAGGCCGACCCGCAGGCCGGGTCGAACCCGGAGGACACCTCGGTGGACGGCTTCGCGCCGGTCCGCGAGAACACCCCGCCGCCTGGCGCCATACCCGGCGCGCCCAGGAACGGTGCCCCGCGCGGTGCCGGCGACCGTCCGCAGCCGGGCCTGTTCGCCTCGGCCCCGACCGGTGCCGACCCGTTCGCCACCCAGCGCCCGGCCACCCCCGGCCAGGACCCCTTCGCCACCCCGGCGGCCGCCGGCGGGCTCTTCCCGGGCGCGCCCCAGCCGGGCCCGCAACCCGTCGCCGGCGGGCCCCGGCAGGCCGGCCGCGATCCCGAGGCCACCGAGGCCACCCCGCTGCCGACCCCGCCCTCCGGCCCCGGCTCCCCGGCCGCTCCCGGCGCCCCGGGTGCGCCGGGCGGTCCCGCCGCCGCGTCCGTCCCCGGATCCGGCCCCGGGCCCGTTCCCGCCCCCGGCCCGGCGCCCGCCAAGGCCAAGGCCGAGCCCGCCGCCCCGGCCAAGGCCAAGCGCGGCGGCGCGAAGAAGCTCGTCAAGCTCGGCGTCTACGCCTTCGGCGGCGTGCTGTTCCTCGGCGCCGCCGCGTACGGCACCGGCCTGATGCTCAACCAGTCCGACGTCCCCAAGGGCACCGTGGTGCTCGGCACGGACATCGGCGGCAACAGCCGCGACCAGGCCATCCACGCGCTGGACGCGTCGGTCGGCAAGGCCGGCCAGCAGCCGCTGAAGCTGAAGATCGGCGACCAGACGGTCGACCTCGACCCGACGGTCGCCGGGCTGACCTTCGACACCACGGCCACTGTGGACGGCCTCGCCGCGCACGACTACAACCCGGTCGACGTGATCAAGTCGATCCAGGGCGGCACCAAGGCCGTCGCCCCGGAGGTCCGGGTCGACCGCGCCAAGCTCAAGGCCGCGCTGGACTCGCTGGCGACCGGCTCGGGCCAGGGCCTCCAGGAGGGCTACGTCAAGTTCGCCGACAACGGCGACCCGGTCGTCGTCCCCGGCAAGGCCGGCCAGGCGGTGGACTCCAACGCCGCCTTGGACGTCGTCGAGCAGGCCTACCGGGACCGCGCCGCGGGCAAGCCCGACCAGCCGATCGCGCTCGCCGTCACGGCCGCCCAGCCGAAGGTCTCCACCCAGGCCCTGCAGGCCGCCGCGGACAGCCTCGGCAAGCAGGTGACCAGCGGGAAGATCCACATCGTGGCCGGCGCCAAGTCCTGGGACTTCGGCCCGAAGACGGCCGCCAAGGCGCTCACGCTGGCCCCGGACGCCTCCGGCAAGATCGCGCCCAAGTGGGACCTCGACGTGCTGGGCTCCCAGCTGAACGGCCTGTTCGACAAGGTGAAGGTCAAGAAGAACGGCCAGACCGCGACGATCACCCCGCAGGACGTCGCGGACGCCGTCAGCTCGCTGTTCGACAAGACCGGCGACAAGGAACGCACCTACAAGTTCACCGTGGCCTGACGAACCGGGCACGAACGAGGGGGCGGGCCCCGCACCGAACGGATGCAGCGGTCCCGCCCCCTCGACAACTCCGCCTCCCGGTCAGCAAGATGTGTCGCCACACCATCCGTCACAGTCACCCCGGGAGCCACGCCGATGGGCCGCCGCCTCCAGCACCACCGGACGGCGCTGCTCGCCGGTCTCACCGTCCTGACGCTCTCGCTCGCGCTCTGCTCCTGCTCCTCCGGGCAGGACGGCGCCGCCTCGGACGCGCTGCCGAGCGCCGCCGCCGGGGTGCCCAAGCTCACCTCGGTCGACACCAACGCCCACGACCGCGGCCAGCTGCGCCAGGGCGGCACCCTGAACCTGGCGATCGCCCAGTTCTCCCACCAGTGGTCGCCGATCCACACCGACGGCACCGAGTCCTCCACCGTCGCGGTCAGCAAGCCGCTGCTGCCGACCTTCTTCCGCTCGGACGCCGCCGGCACTCAGACCGTCAACCCGGCCTACCTCCAGGAGGCCCACGCCGAAGCCAGGGACGGCCACCAGGTGGTCACCTGGACGCTCAACCCGAAGGCCCACTGGTCCGACGGCACCCCGATCACCTGGCGCGACATCGAGGCCAACTGGCGCGCCTTGAACGGCAAGGACCCGGCCTACCGACCGTCCAGCACCTCCGGTTTCGAGCTGGTCACCTCGGTCGAGCGCGGCAAGGACGACTTCCAGGCCGTGATGACCTTCGACCGGCCGTTCTCCGAGTGGCAGTCGATGTTCAACGGCGCCGCCAACGCCCCGCTGCTGCCCGCGAGCAAGCTCTCCACCCCGGACCTGTTCAACACGGCCTACCTGGACGCGATCCCGCTCACCGCCGGTCCGTTCAAGGTCGAGCGGCTGGACCCGGCCGCGCAGACCGTCACGCTGGTCGCCGACCCGACCTGGTGGGGCGACAAGCCGATGCTGGACCGGATCGTCTTCCACGCCATGCTGCCCGACCAGATGGGCGCCGCCTTCGCCAAGGGCCAGATCGACCTCTTCAACAACGGCCCGGACCTGGCCGGCTACCAGGTCATCAAGAACACCAAGGGCGCCGCCGTCCGCCGGGCCGGCGGACCGGACTTCCGGCAGCTCACCCTGAACGCCCGCAGCCCGCTGCTCAACGACGCGACCGTGCGCCAGGCCGTGTTCCAGGCGATCGACCGGGACACCCTGATCCGCGCCGACCTCAACGGCCTGGACTGGCCCGCCGTCCCGCTCAACAACCACCTGCTGGTCGCCAACCAGAACGGCTACCGCGACAACTCCCTCGGCCTGTCCCGCTTCGACCCGGCCGAGGCCGCCCGCAAGCTGGACTCGGCCGGCTGGAAACTCGACGGCGACGTGCGGAAGAAGGACGGCCACGAGCTGAACCTGCGGATGGTCGTCCCGGCGGGGGTCGCCGTGGCCCAGGGCGAGACGGCGTCCGTCTCCAGGATGCTCAAGGACGTCGGCATCAAGGTCACCCCGGTGACGGCCGCCCCCAACGAGTTCTTCGACAAGTACGTCAACCACAACGACTTCGACATCGCCGTCTACGCCCTGCTCGGCACCCCGTTCCCGGCCAGCGGCAGCCGCGCCTCGTACGCCCAGAACAGCGCCGCCAACCGCGCCGGCGCGGGCAGCGCGGCGGCGGACGCCGCACTCGACCGGGCGGGCGCCGCACCCGACGCGGGCACCGCCTCCGAGGCGATCAACCAGGCCGACGCCGAACTCTGGAAGGTGGCCGGCGTGCTGCCGCTCTACCAGCGCCCCCAGCTGTACGGCGCCCGCGCCGACCTCGCCAACATCGGCGCCCAGGGCCTGTCCGACATCGTCTGGGAGAACGTGGGCTTCACCAGGTAGGCCTCCGGGCCGGCGCCGCCAGGGCCTGTCCGGCGGATCCCGCCGGACTGGCGGCAGGCCCTAGCCGTGCAGGGTCTCCCGCCAGTAGTGGCAGGCGCTGCGGCGGCCCGGCAGCTCGGCGCCCTCCTCGTCCGCGACCGGAACCAGGGGCGGGAGTTCGGTCAGGCAGACGTCCTGCACCCGGTCGCAGCGGGGGTTGAAGGCGCAGCCCTGGGGGATGCGCAGGAGGCTGGGCGGCAGGCCCTTGATGGCGTGCAGGTTCTGGCCCTTCTGGTCCAGCCGCGGGATGGAGTCCAGCAGGCCCCGGGTGTACGGGTGGGCCGGGCGCGCGTAGAGCTCGTGCACCGGGGCGGTCTCGACGATCCGGCCCGCGTACATCACCGCGATCTTGTCGGCCACGTCGGCGACCACGCCCAGGTCGTGGGTGATCAGGATCAGCCCCATGTTGAACTCGGCCTGCAGGTCCGCCAGCAGGTCCATCACCTGGGCCTGGACGGTCACGTCCAGGGCGGTGGTGGGCTCGTCGGCGATGATCAGATCGGGCTCCAGGGCCAGCGCCATGGCGATCATGATGCGCTGGCGCATGCCGCCGGAGAACTGGTGCGGGAAGTCGCCGACGCGCTGCCCGGCCGCCGGGATGCGCACCCGGTCCATCAGCTCCACGGCCTTCGCCCGGGCCTCGGTGCGGGAGAGCCCCTGGTGGACCCGGAACATCTCGCCGAGCTGGTAGCCCACGCTGAGCACCGGGTTGAGGGCGGACAGCGCGTCCTGGAAGATCATCGCGATCCTCTGCCCGCGGACCGTCCGCCGGAGCTTGGGGCTCATGGTCAGCAGGTCCTCGCCGCGGAACAGGATCCGTCCGGCGGTGATCTTCCCGGGCGGCGTGTCCAGGATGCCCATGACGGCCTGCGCGGTCACCGACTTCCCGGAGCCGGACTCGCCCAGCACCGCCAGCGTCTCCCCCGCCGCCACCGAGTAGCTCACCCCGTTGACGGCCTTGGCGACGCCGTCCCGGGTGTGGAACTCGATGTGCAGGTCCTCGACCTCCAGCAGCGGGGTCCCGGGCACCAGGTTCTCCCGACCGCCGCCGGTCACCTCCACCATGTCCATCCGGGCAGCCCTCCTCGGCACAGCGGCGAGCATCGACAGGCGCAGTGCAACTATCAAGGAACGGCGTGCACTTGGGGAGCCCGCGGGAGATCTCGGTTCCATCACGGCGAAGGGCGCGCCCCCCGGTGGGGGAACGCGCCCGGGCTGCGGCACCGACCGCTACGACGGGTCGGCGGCGCCCTGCCCGTTGTCCCGCTCGGCCGCGAAGTGACAGGCGGAGTCGTGGCGCGCCGGCCCGCTCAGCCAGCTCGGCGAGGCCAGCAGCGGCACCTCCACCACGCACCGCTCCTGCGCCTTCCAGCACCGGGTGCGGAACCGGCACCCTGAGGGCGGGTTGGCCGGTGAGGGCACGTCCCCGGTGAGCACGATCCGGTCCCGCGACTCGCGCGCCGTCGGGTCCGGCACCGGCACCGCCGAGAGCAGTGCCTGGGTGTACGGGTGGGTCGCGTGGTCGTAGATCTGCTCGTCGGAGCCGATCTCGACCATCTTCCCGAGGTACATCACCCCCACCCGGTCGGAGATGTGCCGGACGATGGAGAGGTCGTGGGCGATGAACATGTACGACAGGTTGAACTCGCCCTGCAGCTGCTCCAGCAGGTTGATCACCTGCGCCTGCACCGACACGTCCAGCGCCGAGACCGGCTCGTCGCAGATGATGATCTCCGGCTTGAGCGCCAACCCCCGCGCGATGCCGATGCGCTGGCGCTGACCGCCGGAGAACTGGTGCGGGTACCGGTTGATGTACTCCGGGTTGAGCCCGACCACGTCCAGCAGGTCCTGGACGGCCTTGCGGCGGTTCCCCCTGGGCGCCACCTCGGGGTGGATCTCGAACGGCTCCCCGATGATGTCGCCGACCGTCATCCGCGGGTTCAGCGAGGTGTACGGGTCCTGGAACACCATCTGGATGTTGCGCCGGACGGCCTTGAGCGCGCTTCCGGACAGCCGGGAGATCTCCTCCCCCTTGTAGCGGACGGACCCTCCGGTGGCCGGTTCCAGGTTCATCAGCACCTTGGCCAGCGTGGACTTCCCGCAGCCGGACTCGCCGACGATGCCGAGCGTCTCGCCCTGCATCAGGTCGAAGCTGACCCCGTCCACCGCCTTGACCGCGCCGACCTGCTTCTTGAGCAGCACGCCCCGGGTGAGCGGGAAGTGCTTGACCAGGTCCCGGACCTCCAGGATCGGCTCGCCGGGCGGCACCTCCCGGCCGAAGGAGGCCTCCTCCGGTACCGCCGCGCCCATCGCGCTGGCCCCGTCAGCGGTCATGGAGGGTCTCCTTCCAGAAGAAGCAGGCGCTGCCGCGCCCCTCCAGCGGCGTGCCGTCGTCCTCGGTGACCGGGAACAGGTCCGGCACCTCGGCCCGGCAGACGTCCTGCGCCCGGGGGCAGCGGGGGTTGAAGGCGCAGCCCGGGGGGATCCGCAGCAGGTTGGGCGGCAGGCCCTTGATGGCGTAGAGCTCCTGGCCCTTCTGGTCCAGCCGCGGGATGGAGTCCAGCAGGCCCCGGGTGTACGGGTGGGCCGGGCGCGCGTAGAGCTCGTGCACCGGGGCGGTCTCGACGATCCGACCCGCGTACATCACCGCGATCTTGTCCGCGACGTCGGCGACCACACCGAGGTCGTGGGTGATCAGGATCAGGCCCATGTGGAACTCGGCCTGGAGCTCCGCCAGCAGGTCCATCACCTGGGCCTGGACGGTCACGTCCAGGGCGGTGGTGGGCTCGTCGGCGATGATCAGGTCGGGCTCCAGGGCCAGCGCCATGGCGATCATGATGCGCTGGCGCATGCCGCCGGAGAATTGGTGCGGGTAGTCGTTCACCCGCTGCCCGGCCGCCGGGATGCGCACCCGGTCCATCAGCTCCACGGCCTTGGCCTTGGCCTCCGCCCGGGAGGCGCCGTGGTGGGCCCGGAACATCTCGCCGAGCTGGAAACCGACGCTGAGCACCGGGTTGAGGGCGGACAGCGCGTCCTGGAAGATCATCGCGATCTTCTGCCCGCGGATCCTGCGCCGCTCGTCCTTGCCCATCTTGAGCATGTCCCGGCCCCGGAAGCGGATCTCCCCGCGCGGGATCCGGGCCGGCGGCATGTCCAGGATGCCCATGATCGCCTGCGCGGTCACCGACTTGCCGGAGCCGGACTCGCCCAGCACCGCCAGCGTCTCGCCCGCTCGGACGCTGTAGTCGACCCCGTTGACGGCCTTGGCCACGCCGTCCCGGGTGACGAATTCGACGTGCAGGTCCCGTACGTCGAGCAGCGGCCCCTGGTACGGCGCCTCCACCTCGCGATCGGCACTGTCCACAGCGGTGTTCACGACGCGCTCCCCTCGCTCAGCGAAGCTTCGGGTCGAGGGCGTCGCGCACCGCGTCGCCCATCATGATGAAGGCCAGCACGGTGACGGAGAGTGCCGCCGCCGGGAAGAACAGCACGTACGGCGCCGTCCGGATCACCTTCTGGGCCGAGGAGATGTCGATGCCCCAGGAGATGGTCGGGTCCTGCAGACCGATGCCGAGGAAGCTCAGCGTCGCCTCGGTGGCGATGTAGCCGCCGAGGGCGATGGTGGCGACGACGATCACCGGGGCGATCGCGTTCGGCAGGATGTGCCGGAACATCAGCCGTCCCGTGCCGGCGCCGAGGGCCCGGCCGGCCACCACGTAGTCCGACTGTTTGACGGTCAGCACCGCACCTCTCATGACGCGGGCGATCTGGGTCCAGCCGAGGACGGCCAGGGCCAGCACCACGGTCCACACCGTGCGGACGGTGAAGGCGTTCAGCAGCACCAGGGCGCCGAGCAGCAGCGGGATGCCGAAGAAGATGTCCACGATCCGGGAGATCACCGCGTCGACGGCCCCGCCGTAGTACCCGGCGACCATGCCGGTCAGCCCGCCGAGCACGGTGACCGCGGCGGTCACGAAGATGCCGACGGTGATCGAGGCGCGGGCGCCGTAGACGACCCGGGCGTAGATGGACCGGCCCTGGGCGTCGTAGCCGAACCAGCCCGCGCCGAAGAAGTCCGTCCAGTCCGGCCGCCTGAGGTAGTCGTGCACCAGGTCGGCCTTGCGCGGGTTGGCGTCGGTGAACGCCCAGGGGAAGAGCGCCATGACCACCAGCAGCAGGATCAGCACGACCGAGAGCAGGAAGATCGGCCGTCGGCGCAGGTCCCGCCAGGCGTCGCCCCAGAGGCTGCGGGCATCCTCCCGCTTCTCGACGTCGGGTTCGACCAATGTCTCCTGCTCGACCGCCATGCCCTGCTCGCCCGCGTAGTCGAGACGCGAGACCCCCGGCTTGGGGTGGGGCTCGAACGAGTCCTCGTCGTGGATGTCAGGCATAGCGGATCCTCGGGTCCAGGACCGCGTAGAGCAGGTCGACGAGCAGGCTGGCGACCAGGTAGATGATCACCAGGACGGTCACGATGCCGACCACGGTGGGGCCTTCCTTGGTGTTGATCGCCCGGTACAGGACGTTGCCGATGCCCTGCACGTTGAAGATGCCCTCGGTCACGATCGCGCCGCCCATCAGCGCGCCGAGGTCGGTGCCGAGGAAGGTGACCACCGGGATCAGCGAGTTGCGCAGCAGGTGCCGCAGAACGACGGTGCGCCGGGGCAGTCCCTTGGCGACGGCCGTGCGCATGTAGTCGGCGCGCAGGTTCTCGCCGATCGAGGTGCGGGTCAGCCGGGCCACGTACGCGAGCGAGAGCGACCCCAGCACGATGGCGGGCAGGATGAGTTGGGAGAGGTCGTAGCTGTCCTGAACGGTCGGGGTGACCCAGCCGAGGTTGGTGGCGAAGACGGTCTGCGCGATGTACGCCAGCACGAAGACCGGGATCGAGATCACCACCAGGGTCAGGACCAGCACCAGGGTGTCCGACATGCTGCCGCGCCTCAGCCCGGAGAGCACCCCGAGCGCCAGGCCCAGCACCATCTCGAAGACGAAGGCCAGCAGCGCCAGCCGGATGGTGACCGGGAAGGCGTCGGCCATGATGTCCGAGACCGGCCGGCCGGTGAAGCTGGTGCCGAAGTCGCCCTGGAACAGGTTCCCCATGTAGTGCAGGTACTGCTTCCAGAGCGGCTGGTCCAGGAAGTACTTGTGCTTGATGCTGGCCACCACCGCCGGGTCGGCCGCCTTCTCGCCGAAGAGCGCCGTCACCGGGTCGCCCGGCAGCGTGTAGACCATCACGAAGATCAGCAGCGTGGTGCCGAAGAACACCGGGATCATCTGCAGCACCCGCCGCAGCACGTAACTGCCCATCCGAGCCCCCTTCCAGGGCGTGACCGACCGGGGCCGGTCGGCCGAGAGGACCGGGCCCCGCCCTCCGTGCGGGGAGGACGGGGCCGGCGTGGGGGGCTGGGCACCTCCTGCCCGATGGCGGGCGAGGAGGGCATCAGCCCTTGACCTCGACCTGGGTCCAGGCGGGGTTGCCGAAGGAGTCGAACTTCACGTTCTGCACCTTGGTCGAGTAACCCGAGTTGGTGCGGTAGTACCAGAGCGGGATGGCCGGCATGCCGCTCGGCAGCACGGCCTCGGCCTGCTGGTAGCCCGTCACCGTGTCGGCGACGCTGGCGGCCTCGTCGGCCTTGGTGGCCGCGCCGTCGAACTGCGGGTTGCTGTAGCCGAAGTCGTTGGAGGCCGCTCCGGTGCGGTACACGTCGGACAGGAAGTTGGCGTTCAGCGGGTAGTCCTGCACCCAGCCGGTGCGGAAGGCGCCGTTGAGCTGGTGCGAGGTGATCGCCGCACGGGCGGTCTTGAAGTCGGGCTTCGGGTCGCCCAGGCAGTCGACGCCGGTGTTCTGCCGGATCGAGTTGCAGACCGCGTCGACCCACTCCTTGTGACCGCCGTCCGCGTTGTAGGTGATCAGCAGCTTGTTGCCGGGGACGCCGCCGCCGTCCTGGATCAGCTGCTTGGCCTTTGCCGGGTCGAACTTGCAGTAGTCGCCGCAGGCGCCGTCCTTGTAGCCCTCGACGCCCTCGGCGACCCAGGCGGTGGCCGGCTTGCGGGAGCCCTGCAGCACGGTCTTGGTGATGATGTCGCGGTCGATCGCCATCGACAGGCCCTGGCGCACCTTGGCCTTGTCCGGCGAGGACCAGTCGGCCTGGTAGAGCGTGAAGCCGATGTTCTGGATCGCGCCCTGCGGGGCGTCGATCGCCCGGTCGCCGAGGTCGTTCTTGTACGTCGCCAGAGCCGACGGCGGCACCTGGTCCATCACGTCCAGGTTGCTGGACTGCAGGTCCGCGTAGGCGGCCTCGGACGTGGTGTACATCTTGAAGACGATGCCGCCGTTCTTCGGCTTGTCCACGCCCCGGTAGTCCGGGAAGGTCTTGGTGACCACCTCGGTGTTGTGCGACCAGCTGACGAACTGGTACGGGCCGTTGCCGACCGGCTTCTGCCCGTACCCGGCCGGGTCGTTGAAGAAGCCGTCCGGCAGCGGCGAGAAGGCGATGTAGCCGAGCTTGTACTCGAAGTACGAGACCTTGTGGCTCAGCTTGACCGTGAAGTGCAGGTCGTCGGTGACGGTCAGTCCGGACATCTTGTCCGTGGTGGGCTTCCCGCTGGCCGGGTGGACGTCCTGGTAGCCCTCGATGTCGGAGAACCAGGAGCTGTTGATCTGGCCGTTGGCCGGGTTGGCGCCCCAGTTCCAGGCGTCCACGAAGTTCTTGGCGTGCACCGGGGTGCCGTCGTGGAACTTCCAGCCGTCCTTCAGCGTGACGTTGAAGGTCTGCGAGTCGCTGGTGTCGATCTTGTCCGCGACCTGCATGCGGATCTTGGCGGTGCTGGGGTCGTAGTCCACCAGCCCCTTGAAGAGGTTCTGGATGATGCGGCCACCGCCGACCTCGTTCGCGTTGGCGGGCTGCAGCGGGTTCTGCGGCTCACTGCTCTGGTAGCTGAAGGACTTGCCGGCGTCCGACGGGCCACTGCCGCCTCCTCCGCCGCCGCTGCACCCGGTGGCCACCAGGACCACGGACGTCGCAGCGGCGAGGACCAGGCGAGCACGGGCGGCTACGGGCATGGAGGTCCCTCCTCAGGGCGTGTGTGTCGCATCACAACCCATGAGAAGCGCGCCCCGGCGACGGCGCGAGCCAGGTGCACCCGGACGGGTGCGGAAAGCCGCTGCGGAGTTGACGCGGCGCCGGACCCCGGAAACGCCGGAAGGGCCCGCGGCGGGGAGCCACGGGCCCTTCCGGGCTTACGGGCGTCAGGCCGCGGCCGACTCCCGGACCTCGGCGAAGTGGCAGGCCGACTCGTGCGCGGCCGGGCCCTCCAGCGTGGTCGGGATCGCCAGCAGCGGGATCTCCTCCGCGCAGCGGGCCTCCGCCTTCCAGCAGCGGGTGCGGAAGCGGCAGCCGGACGGCGGGTTGGCCGGCGAGGGGATGTCCCCGCTGAGGATGATCCGCTCGCGGGACTCGCGCGCCGTCGGGTCCGGCACCGGCACCGCGGACAGCAGCGCCTGGGTGTACGGGTGGGTGGCGTTCTCGTAGATCTGCTCGTCGGAGCCGATCTCGACCATCTTGCCCAGGTACATCACGCCGACGCGGTCGGAGATGTGCCGGACGATGGAGAGGTCGTGCGCGATGAACATGTACGACAGGCCGAACTCGCCCTGCAGCTGCTCCAGCAGGTTGATCACCTGTGCCTGGACGGACACGTCCAGCGCCGAGACCGGCTCGTCGCAGATGATGATCTCCGGCTTGAGCGCGAGGCCGCGGGCGATGCCGATGCGCTGGCGCTGGCCGCCGGAGAACTGGTGCGGGTACCGGTTGATGTACTCCGGGTTCAGACCCACGACGTCCAGCAGGTCCTGGACGGCCTTGCGGCGGTCGCCCTTGGGCGCCACCTCGGGGTGGATCTCGAACGGCTCCCCGATGATGTCGCCGACCGTCATCCGCGGGTTCAGCGAGGTGTACGGGTCCTGGAACACCATCTGGATGTTGCGCCGGACGGCCTTGAGGGCCGTGCCCGACAGCTGGGAGATGTCCTCGCCCTTGAACAGCACCTGGCCGGAGGTGGCCCGCTCCAGGTTCATCAGCACCTTGGCCAGCGTGGACTTGCCACAGCCGGACTCGCCCACGATGCCGAGGGTCTCACCCTTCTTCAGGTCGAAGGAGATGCCGTCGACGGCCTTGACGGCGCCGACGTGCTTCTTGAACAGGATGCCCTGGGTCAGCGGGTAGTGCTTGACCAGGTCCTTGACCTCCAGGATGTTCTCAGCCATGGAGGGTCTCCTTCCAGAGGTGGCACGCGCTGCGGCGGCCGGTGAGCTCCTTGCCGTCCTTGTCCGTCACGTGGTGCAGCTCCGGGATCTCCGTGCGGCACAGGTCGGTGGCGACATCGCAGCGGGGGTTGAACGCGCAGCCGGCCGGAACCTTCAGCAGGTTCGGGGGCAGGCCCTTGATCGCGTACAGCTCCTGGCCCTTCTGGTCCAGTCGCGGGATCGAGCGCAGCAGGCCCTTGGTGTACGGGTGCGCGGGGCTCGCGTACAGCTCGTGCACCGGGGCGGTCTCGACGATCCGGCCCGCGTACATCACCGCGATCTTGTCCGCGACGTCGGCGACCACACCGAGGTCGTGGGTGATCAGGATCAGGCCCATGTTGTACTCGGCCTGGAGCTCCGCCAGCAGGTCCATCACCTGGGCCTGGACGGTCACGTCCAGGGCGGTGGTGGGCTCGTCGGCGATGATCAGGTCGGGCTGGAGCGACAGCGCCATGGCGATCATGATGCGCTGGCGCATGCCGCCGGAGAACTGGTGCGGGTAGTCGTTGACCCGCTCCTTGGCGGCCGGGATGCGCACCCGGTCCATCAGCTCCACGGCCTTGGCCTTGGCCTCGGCCTTGGAGGCGCCCTGGTGCACCCGGAACATCTCGCCGAGCTGGTAGCCCACGCTGAGCACCGGGTTGAGGGCGGACAGCGCGTCCTGGAAGATCATCGCGATCTTCTGCCCGCGGATCCTGCGCCGCTCCTCGTTGCTCATCTTGAGCATGTCCTGGCCGCGGTACAGGATCTCGCCCTGGGTCACCTTGCCCGGGGGCATGTCCAGGATGCCCATGATGGTCTGGGCCGTCACGGACTTGCCGGAGCCGGACTCGCCGAGCACGGCGAGGGTCTCGCCGGCCGCGACGGAGTAGTTGACGCCGTTCACGGCCTTCGCGATGCCGTCCCGGGTGTGGAACTCCACGTGGAGGTTCTTGACCTCCAGGAGCGGGGTTCCGACTTCGAGTCGGCCGGTCTTCTGGTTGTTGTTCTCGATCACGGTGGTCATCGGGTCGTCACCTCTTCTCTCAGCGGAGCTTCGGGTCGAGGGCGTCGCGCACCGCGTCGCCGAGCATGATGAAGGCCAGCACGGTGATGCTCAGCATGCCTGCCGGGAAGAACAGGGCGAAGGGTGCCGTACGGATCAGCTTCTGGGCCGAGTTGATGTCGATGCCCCAGGAGATGGTCGGGTCCTGCAGGCCGATGCCCAGGAAGCTCAGCGTCGCCTCCAGGGCGATGTAGCCGCCGAGGGAGATGGTGGCGACCACGATCACCGGGGCGATCGCGTTCGGCAGGATGTGCTTGAACATGATCCGGCCGGTGCCGGCGCCGAGCGCCTTGGCCGCCGTCACGAAGTCGGCCTGCTTGACCGTGATCACCGAACCGCGCATGACACGGGTCATCTGCGTCCAGCCCAGGGCGACCAGGGCGAAGACCACGCTCCAGATGGTGCGCGAGGTGAAGGCGTTGAGGATCACCAGCGAGCCGAGCAGCAGCGGGATGCCGAAGAAGATGTCGGTGACACGGGAGATGATCGTGTCGAGCCAGCCGCCGAAGTAGCCGGCGAGCATGCCGAAGATGCCACCGAGGATGGTCGTACCGACGGTGACGCAGATGCCGACCACGACCGAGGCGCGGGCGCCGTAGATGATGCGGGCGTAGATGCTGCGGCCCTGACCGTCGTAACCGAACCAGTCCCCCTCGAAGAAGTGGCTGTAGTTCGGCGGCGTGTGGAAGTGGCTGCGCAGGTCACCGGCCCGCGGGTCCACCGAGGTGAACAGGCCCGGCGCGATCGCGATGACGATCAGCAGCAGGATGAGCAGCGCGGAGATCACGAAGATCGGCTTGCGGCGCAGGTCGTGCCAGGCGTCCGAGCCGAGGCTGCGGGCCTTCTCGGGCTTGGCGGCCGCCGCGACGGCAGCCGGGGCCGGGGTCTCCTCGGCCGTCTTGGTCAGGTCAGGCATAACGGATCCTCGGGTCCAGGACCGCGTAAAGCAGGTCGACGATCAGGCCGGCGGCCAGGTACACGATCACGAGGAAGGCGACGAAGCCGGAGACGGTCGCGCCCTCCTTCATGTTGATCGCTTGGTAGAGCGCGTGGCCGACACCCTGGACGTTGAAGATGCCCTCGGTGACGATCGCACCGCCCATCAGGGCGCCGAGGTCGGTGCCGAGGAAGGTGACCACCGGGATCAGCGAGTTGCGCAGCAGGTGGGTGCCGATGACCTTGCGGCGCGGCAGGCCCTTGGCCACCGCGGTGCGGACGTAGTCGGCCTTGATGTTCTCGGCGATGGAGGTACGGGTGAGGCGCGCGACGTAAGCCAGCGACAGCGAGCCGAGCACGACGGCCGGCAGCACCAGCTGAGTGATGTCGTTGCTGTCCTGGACGGTCGGGGTGACCCACTTGAGGTTGATGCCGAAGATGGTCTGGAAGAGGAAGCCCAGGACCGGGACCGGGATCGAGATCAGCAGCAGGGTGAAGATCAGGGCGCTCTTGTCGAACACCTTGCCGCGACGCAGACCGGCGAACAGACCGATGCCGATGCCGAGCACGATCTCGATGCCGAACGCGAGCAACGCCAGCTGGACCGTGACCGGCAGCGCCTCGGTGATCTTGTCGAGCACCGGACGTCCGTCCAGGGCCTTGCCGAAGTCGCCGGTGAGCAGCCCCGCCATGTAGTCGAGGTACTGCTGGACCAACGGCTCGTCAAAGTGCTGCTGGTGCTTCAGCGCGGCGAGCTGCACCGGGTCCGGCGCCTTGTCGCCCCACAGCGCTGCCAGCGGGTCACCGGGCAGCAAGTGCACCATGAAAAAGATGAGTGCGGTCGTTCCGAGGAACACCGGGATCATCTGGAGCAGTCGCCTCGCGACAAAGCGCCCCATCGTGCCTCCATGTATGGCTCTGCCGGGCCCGTCAACCCGGCAAGAGATAAGTCGGCGTGCCAACGGCCGGTGCCAGTCCTCGCCCTTGTGGGGATGGACGGGCACCGGCCGTTGTCACCGGGTCAGGCGGTGCCGACCGATTACTTCTTCTTGACCTCGACGTCGGTGTAGACCGGGTCGCCGAAGGAGTTGAACTTCACGTTCTGGACGTTCTTGGAGTAGCCGGAGTTGGTCTTGTAGTACCAGAGCGGGATCGCCGGCATGTCCTTGGCCAGAACGGCCTCGGCCTGCTGGTAGAGCTCCGCGGTCTTCTCGACCGAGGTGGCCGCGTCGGCCTCGTGCGCCAGCTTGTCGAACTCGGGGCTGGAGTAGGCGGCGTCGTTCGCGGCGGCACCGGTGCCGTAGACGTCACGCAGGAAGTTGGCGTTCAGCGGGTAGTCCTGCACCCAGCCGGTACGCATCATGCTCTGGACCTGCTTCTTGGTGACGATGTCACGCGAGGTCTTGAAGTCCGGCTTCGGGTCGCCGAGGCACTCGACGCCGGTGGCCTGGCGGATCGAGTTGCAGACCGCGTCCACCCACTCCTTGTGACCGCCGTCGGAGTTGTAGAGGATGGTGATCTTGTTGCCGGGAACGCCGCCGCCCTCGGTGACGAGCTGCTTGGCCTTGGCCGGGTCGTACTTGCAGGCGTCGCCGCAGGTGCCGGCCTTGTAGCCCATGACGCCCGGCGCCACGAACGAGTCGGCGGGCTGACGGCTGTTGTTCAGGACCGTCTTGGTGATGGTGTCGCGGTCGATCGCCATCGACAGGCCCTGGCGGACCTTGGCCTTGTCCTGGCCGCTCCACTCCGCGTTGTACAGCGCGAAGGAGATGTTCTGGATGGCGCCCTGGGCCTGGTCGATCGCGCGGCTGCCCAGGTCGTCCTTGTACTTCGGCAGGTCGGTCGAGTCGACCTGGTCCAGGACGTCCAGGGTGTCGGACATGAGGTCCTTGTAAGCGGCCTCGGGCGAGGTGTAGCTGCGGAAGACGATTCCGCCGTTCTTCGCCTTGTTGCTGCCCTGGTACTTGTCGTAGGCCTTCAGGGTGATGGCCTTGTTGTGCTCCCACGAGACGAACTGGTAGGGGCCGTTGCCGACCGGCTTCTCACCGTAGCCCTTCGGGTCCGCGAAGAACCCGGTGGGGAGCGGGAAGAAGGCCGAGTAGCCGAGCTTGTACGTGAAGTACGAGACGGGCTGCGTCAGTTCGATGGTGAAGTGGGTGTCGTCGACGACCTTGAGGCCGGCCATCTCCTTGGCGGTCGGGTCGCCCTTGTCCGGGTGGACGGCGTCGTAGCCGACGATGTCCGAGAACCAGTCGGAGTTGATCTGGTTGTTGGCCGGGTTGGCGGACCAGTTCCAGGAGTCCACGAAGGACTTGGAGGTGACCGGGGTGCCGTCGTGGAAGGTCCAGCCGGACTTCAGCGTGACGGTGTAGTTCTTGGCGTCGGTGGTCTCGATCTTGTCGGCCACCTGGTTGCGCAGCGCGCCGGTCGCGGGGTCGTAGTCGACCAGGCCCGTGAAGAGCTGCTTGACGATGCGGCCGCCCTGGTTCTCCATCGCGTTGGCCGGCTGCAGCGGACGCTGCGGCTCGGCGCTCTGGAAGCTGAAGGTGCCGTTCGGGTCGACCGCGGCGCTGTTCGAGCTCCCGCCGGAGGAGTCGCTGCTGCCACTACTGCTACAAGCAGTCGCGGCGAGCGCGACAGCGACAGCTGCGACAACCCACTTGGCCTGGCTCACACCACGCATCGGTGTGCCTCCTGAATTCGACGTTACGACGAGGAGGGCACCACGGAACGGTTGTCACCGGGCCCGCAATGCCGTCCGCGCTCGTGGTTTCGGCGCGCACCCCTGCGCGTTAACCCTTGACCCGAGCCTGACTGGCTCCACTATCCGTCACGCACGGACACGAAAGTGACCAGTGACGATCTCAATTAGGTCACATGAACAGTCGGTAAGTTTCGAAAACCGGACATTTGAGACATAGCCAGACAGGCACCAAACGGACAGTCGTCACGGATGACGAACTGTCACGTTCGCTCAGCGGACACCCTGGTGTGATGAGCGCTATTCCGTTAATAGCGGCTCCGACAACTTGGAGTAGTTGAAAAAGTTCGCCCCCCTCTCCATCGGAAAGGGGGGCGAAGCATTCCGGCCAAAGGCCGATCAAGCCGTCCGGATCACGCCTTCTTGGCGCGCGAGGCAGTGCGTCCGCGGTCCTTCTGGTCCAGCACGACCTTACGGATGCGAACCGTCTCCGGGGTCACCTCGATGCACTCGTCCTCGCGGCAGAACTCCAGCGACTGCTCCAGCGAGAGCTTGCGCGGCGGGACGATCGACTCGGCCACGTCGGCGGTCGAGGACCGCATGTTGGTGAGCTTCTTCTCCTTGGTGATGTTCACGTCCATGTCGTCGGAGCGCGAGTTCTCGCCGACGATCATGCCCTCGTACACCTCGGTGCCCGGCTCGCAGAAGAGCACGCCGCGCTCCTGCAGGTTGGTCATCGCGAAGGCGGTGACCACACCGGCCCGGTCGGCGACCAGCGAGCCGTTGTTGCGGGTGGTCAGCTGGCCGAACCACGGCTCGTGGCCCTCGTGGATCGAGTGGGCGATGCCGGTGCCGCGGGTGCTGGTGAGGAACTCGGTGCGGAAGCCGATCAGGCCGCGGGACGGCACGACGAACTCCATCCGGACCCAGCCCGAGCCGTGGTTGGACATGTTGTCCATCCGGCCCTTGCGGACGCCCATGAGCTGGGTGACGGCACCCATGTGCTCCTCCGGCACGTCCACCGTGAGGCGCTCGACCGGCTCGTGGACCTTGCCGTTGACCTCCTTGGTGACCACCTGCGGCTTGCCGACGGTCAGCTCGAAGCCCTCGCGGCGCATGGTCTCGATCAGGATGGCCAGCGCCAGCTCGCCGCGGCCCTGCACCTCCCACGCGTCCGGGCGCTCGGTGTCCAGCACGCGCAGCGAGACGTTACCGATCAGCTCGCGGTCCAGGCGGTCCTTCACCTGGCGGGCGGTGACCTTGCGGTCCACCTTGACGCCGGACTTGGCGTCCGCGCCCTTGCCGGAGCCGCCGCGGCCGACCAGCGGGGAGGTGTTGGTGCCGATGGTCATCGAGATGGCCGGCTCGTCCACCGTGATCAGCGGCAGCGCGACCGGGTTCTCCGGGTCGGCCAGGGTCTCGCCGATCATGATGTCGGAGATGCCGGCGACGGCGCAGATGTCACCGGGGCCCGCCACCTCGGCCGGCTTGCGGGTGAGCGCCTCGGTCATCAGCAGCTCGGAGATGCGGACGTTCTGGATCGAGCCGTCGCGCTTGATCCAGGCCACGGTCTGGCCCTTGCGCAGCTCGCCCTGCTCGACGCGCAGCAGCGCGATGCGGCCGAGGAAGTTGTCGGCGTCCAGGTTGGTGACGTGGGCCTGGAGCGGCGCGTCCTCGTCGTAGCTGGGGGCCGGGACGTGCTCCAGCAGGGTGGAGAAGAACGGCTCCAGGTTGGTGCTGTCCGCGGGAACGGTGCCGTTCTCCGGCTTGGTCAGCGAGGCGACGCCGTCACGGGCGCAGGCGTAGACGATCGGGAACTCGATCTGGTCCTCGTCCGCGTCCAGGTCGAGGAACAGGTCGTAGGTCTCGTTGATGACCTCGTCGATCCGGGAGTCCGGGCGGTCCGTCTTGTTGATGCACAGGATGACGGGCAGACGGGCGGAGAGCGCCTTGCGCAGCACGAAGCGGGTCTGCGGCAGCGGACCCTCGGAGGCGTCGACCAGCAGGACGACCGCGTCCACCATCGACAGACCGCGCTCGACCTCGCCACCGAAGTCGGCGTGGCCCGGGGTGTCGATGATGTTGATCGTGATCGGCGCGCCACCGTCCTTGGGGTGGTACTTGACCGCGGTGTTCTTCGCGAGAATGGTGATGCCCTTCTCGCGCTCCAGGTCGTTCGAGTCCATCATGCGGTCGTCGAGCTGCTGGTGGGCGGCGAAGGCGCCGGCCTGCTTCAGCATGGCGTCGACCAGCGTGGTCTTGCCGTGGTCGACGTGGGCGACGATGGCGACGTTACGGATGTCGTTGCGCGTGGGCATGCCTAGCGGATTCTCCCGGAATCGTGGGTTACGGCGGGCCCGGCCGCGAGACGCGCATCCGCGGCCCCTCGGCCGCCGTCACCCGTTCCGCCTGCTACTAGCGGTCCACCCGCCGGGCATCTGGACATGCCTCGGCTTTTCCCTATGGTACGGGGAAGCGCCCAAGGGGGCAGAAACGAGCAGGTCGGGCGGGACCAAGATCACAGCTGGGTCACACCACGTCCACCTGCCGGTCGCCCTCCGGTACTGGTCCGACCGCTCGACCGGGCCCGCGCGCGGTGCCCCGAGGCGGCCCGGATCGCCACCCTGGAACGCATACCGGAGCCGGCGCCCGCCCGTCGAACCGTGGCTAGAGCCTCCAGCCCAGGTCCTGGAAGCGCGGCCACCCGAAGCCCCAGGCGCCGACCCCGGCCAGTCCGGTCCGGACGGCGACCAGGTCGGGCCGCTGGTAGAGCGGGACGGAGTGGCCGAGCTGCCAGATCCGTACGTCCGCCTCCTGGAGCAGGTCCAGCCGGGCGGCCGGGTCGAGTTCGGCGGCCGCCCGGTCGAACAGCCGGTCGATCTCCTCGGTGCCGCTGCGGCCGTAGTTGCCGCCGGAGGCGAGCGCGCCTTCGGCGTCCGGCCGGGGCTTGGCGTACGCGGCGCGCTGCTCGGCGGCCGGGCTGGGGCCGGCCGGCCAGGAGAAGAGCGCCAGGTCGAAGTCCCCGACGGCTAGGTGGGCCTGGACGAAGGACTCCGCGGGTACGGTCCGCGGCTTCACCGCGATGCCGGTCTCGGCGAGGTCGGCGGTGAGCGCGTCGGCGGTGCGCTGGGTCGTCACCGAACCGGCCGGGACGAGCAGGGTGAGGGCGAGCTCCTTGCCGTCCTTGGTCCGGGTGCCGCCGGCCGGCCGCTTCCAGCCGGCCCGGTCCAGCAGCTGGGCGGCGTCGGCCGGCCCGGCCGCACCGCTGTCGTCGCGGTAGCCCTCCTGGTCCCCGGCGAGCAGGTGGCTGCCGAGCGGGACGCCGGGCAGCCCGAGCGGGCCGAGCGCGGCCTCGGCGATCCGCCGCCGGTCGACCGCCCGGCCGACCGCCCGCCGGACCTCCGGATCGGTGAGCGGGCCGCGGTCGGCGTTGAGGGTGAGCTGGGTGAGCGAGGCGGCGGCCGCCCGGTGGAGGGTGATCCCGCGCAGCGACTCGGCCCGCCGCAGGGTGAGCGCGGCCGCCTCGGGCGCGGCTGCGGGCGGGGCGGCGGCCGCCGAGGCGCCGGCCGTGGGCGATGGCGGTGCGGCGGACGGGGCGGCTAGCGCCGAGGCACCGGCCGTGGACGATGGCGGTGCGGCGGGCGGGACGGCGGCCGCCGAGGCACTGGCCGTGGGCGCGGGCGGCACCGCCCGGTCGACCGCCGCGGTGAGTGCGGCGACGTCCAGCCGGTCCTGGTCCAACGCGTCCAGCCGCCCCTCGGGCGGCGTGGCCAGGAAGTCGATCCGGTCGGTCTTGGCGACGTCCCCCCACCAGAGCGGGTTGCGCTCCAGGGTGACCCGCCCGCCGTCGGTGTCGTACCGGGTGAGGCTGTACGGCCCGGCGCTCAGGTGGCCGGTGCCGGTCAGCGCCCGGTTGAAGGCGGTCGCCCCGCCCGTCTCGGCGGCCGGGTAGAGCGGCCCGAACAGCGCGCGCCACTCTCCGCACGGCCGCCGGAACGTCACCTTGACCTCGTGCGGGTCGGTGCCCTGGGTGATCGCTTCGACGGCGTCGTAGCCCACCGCCCGGGTGCTCTGGTAGGCCGGGTCCCGCCCGGACAGGGCGGCCTGCTGGGCGGCCAGGTCGGCGGCCGACAGCGGGGTGCCGTCGCTCCAGACGGCGTGCGGGTTGAGCCGGTAGGTGACCACCTGGGGCTGCTGCCCGGGCGGGGTGGACTCGGCGCCGACCAGGTAGTCCGGGTCGGGGACGAGCCGGCCGCGCTCGTCGGGCCGGAACAGCGAGGGGTACAGCGCGTGCGCGAGCAGCGCCGAGTCGGCGTTCGCCCCGCGCTGGTAGACGTTGAGCGTGGCCGGGACGCCGTCCAGCGCCCAGCGCAGCACGCCGCCGTCCTGGACGTCGTCCCGGTCGACGGGCCGGACGTCGCCGGTGCCGACGGTGGGGGCGGCCGGGGCCGGGGCGGGCTCGGGGCCGCGGGCCGGCTCCGGGTCGTCGGAACAGCCGCCGAGACCGGCGGCGAGCAGCAGCGCGACGGCTGCGGCGGTGAGCTGGCGGACACGCATGGCGGCCATCGAACGCCGCCCGCCCGGCCCGGGCCCCGCCGACACGGCGGGCCGCCGGGCTAGTGCACCCGTACGGCCCAGGGCCCGGTCACCGCTACAGGCCGAGCTCGAACCAGACGATCTTGCCCTTGGGCGTGCGCCGGCTCCCCCAGCGCTCCGCCAGCAGGCTGACCAGCTGCAGGCCGCGCCCGCCCTCGTCGGTCTCCTGGGCGCGCCGCTGCCGGGGCTGGGCGTAGCCGTCGTCCCAGACCTCGCAGACCATGCTGCGCTCGCGCAGCAGCCGCAGCCGGATCTCGCCCCGTCCGTGCTTGAGCGCGTTCGTGACCAGCTCGCTGACCAGCAGCTCGGTGGTGTCGACCAGCTCCTCCAGGCCGCGGGCGAGCAGCCAGCTGCAGGCCAGCTCGCGCGCCTTGGCGACGGAGGTCGGCTCGGGCGGCAGGAACCAGTTGCCGACGGCGTCCTCGGGGAAGGCGTGCACCTTCGCCATCAGCAGTGCGATGTCGTCCTCGCCGTGGTGCGGGTCGAGCTCGCCGAGGACGTGGTCGCAGAGGTCCTCCAGACCCTTGCCCCGGTCGGCGAGCGCGGCCCGGAAGGCGCGCAGGCCCTCGTCCAGCTGGTGCTTGCGGCTCTCCACCAGGCCGTCGGTGTAGAGGCCGAGCACGGCGCCGTCCGGGAGGGTCAGCTCGACCTCCTCGAAGGGCTCGCCTCCGACGCCGAGCGGCAGGCCGGGCGGCACGTCGAGCATCCGGGCGGGCTCGCCCGGGCTGAGCAGGACGGGCGGCAGGTGGCCGGCGTTGGCGAAGACGCAGCGGCGGGTGACGGCGTCGTAGACGGCGTAGACGCAGGTGGCCAGGTAGACCTCGCGGGCCTCCTCGTCGGCCGTCGAGGTGAGCCGGCCGTACGGGGTGGGCGGGCCCACCGGGACGGAGTCGTCGCCGAGGCCCCGGGCGATCTCGTCCAGCGCGCCGAGCACCTCGGCCGGGTCCAGGTCCAGCATCGCCAGGGTCCGTACCGCGGTGCGGAGCTGGCCCATGGCGACGGCGGCGCGCAGGCCGCGGCCCATCACGTCGCCGATGACCAGGGCGGTGCGGTTGCCGGGCAGCGGGATGACGTCGAACCAGTCGCCGCCGACCTCGGTGTTGTTGTTGCTGGGCAGGTAGCGGCAGGCGATCTCCAGGCCGCTGGCGGCCGGGTTGCCCGGGGGCAGCAGGCTGCGCTGGAGGATCAGCGCCCGCTCGTGCTCGCGGCGGTAGAGCCGGGCGTTGTCGATGCAGACGGCGGCGCGGGCGACGAGTTCCTCGGCGATCGCCACGTCGCGGGCGTCGAAGGGCTCGCTGCCGATCGCCCGGGAGAGCTGGACCAGGCCCAGCACCTGGTCGCGGGCGACCAGCGGGACGATCAGGGTGGAGCGCAGCAGCGGGTCGCGGCCGGGCTCGGGGACGACGCTGCGGCCGGTGCGCAGCGCCCGGGCGTGCGGGGAGCGGCGGGGGTAGCAGAGGGTGCCGCCGGCCTCGGCGATCGGCAGGCCGGTGACGGAGCCGAGCACCGAGGAGGCGCCGCCGAGCACGCTGGAGACGGCGACCCGGCGCAGTTCGCCGCTGCCGTCGGTGAGCACGGTGTCGCCCGGCCGGCCGGCGCTCGGGACGGTCTCGCCGGAGAGCAGCGCGGTGTACAGGTCGACGGTGGCGAGGTCGCAGAACGGCGGGACGACGACGTCGAGGAGTTCCTTGGCGGTGGTCTCCAGGTCGAGGGTGGAGCCGATGTGGGCGCTGGCCTCGTTGAGCAGGGCGAGGTTGCGGCGCACGCCGTCGGCCTCGCGCTCGGCGACGTGCCGGCTGGTGACGTCGGAGACCTGCCCGGCCACGCCCATCGGCTGCCCGGCGGTGCCGTTGAGCCGGTACAGCGAGACGGCCCACAGCCGGTTGCCCTCGCGGGTCGGGACGACGCCGTGGAAGCGCAGGTCGAAGACGGGTTCGCCGGTGGCGAGGACCTTGCGCAGGGCGGCGGTGAGCCGGTCGGCCTCGGAGGTCGGGAAGAGGTCGTGCGGGGTGAGGCCCTCCAGGTCGGTGGGGACGAGGCCCATGCCGGAGGCGAAGGCGTCGTTGACCCGCTGGAGCCGCAGCCGGTCGTCGAAGAGCACGAAGCCGGTGGGCGTCTGGCCGAAGACGGCCTCGGAGGCGGCGAGGTCGGTCTCGATCCGGCGCAGTCGGCCGAGGTCGACGGCCAGACAGGTGGCGCCCGCGGTGGGCAGGGCGCTGTCGGGCATCAGGTAGAGCTCGGCGAGGCCCTCGCCGCCGCCGGCGTCCCGGTAGGGGGTGGTGCCGACCCACTCCTCGCCGGCCAGGGTGCGCTCCAGCCGGGTGCGGCCGCGCTGCCAGAGCTCGCGGGGGACGAAGGTGGTGATCGGGTCGGCGCCGACGGCCTCGGCGGCGGGGACGCCGAAGAACTCGGCGGCCCGCTCGCTCCACTGGCTGATCCGCCCGTCGGGGCCGATCGCGAAGGTGGCGACCCGGATGTAGTCGTAGATCGAGCCCGGATCCCCGGCACCCCACGGCCTGGCCTCGGCGTCGGGGTGGGCACCGCGGGCCGTCCCCGCGGCCCCGGTGCCCGGCAGGGCCGTCGACCCGGGCAGGTGCGGCGAACCGGCCTGCCCGGGTACAGCGGCATGACCGCTGCTGCTCGGCGCGTTCCGCGCCGGAGTGCTGTTCAACGGACCGACCCCTCCAACCCGCGACCGTCCGGATGTCGAGAAGACCGAGTATTCATCATCGAGGGGTGCGTTCACACGCCCTCAACATCACAACATCAGATCGGGCGAAGGTTTTTGTCCTACCGCCCGCGCAACCACAATGCCACGCTCGCGCCCCCTTCCGGAGCGCGCGCTCCCCCGGGGCGCCCCATGGCATGTGCAGCACGGTCCTCCTGCGGCTCTACTCGCGTCGCTACTCGTCCGCCTCATTACCCGGCAGCGACAGCTCGAACCAGACCACCTTGCCGATCCCCTCGGCCCGGGCGCCCCAGTGCAGCGCCAGCCGGTGGACCAGCTCCAGGCCCCGGCCGCCCTCGTCGGCCTCGGCCGCGTGGCGCTCCCGGGGCGGGTCCGGCAGCGGGTCGGAGATCTCGGCCAGCAGCGTCTCACCGAGCGTCAGCCGGACCCCGATCGGGGCGCTGGCGTACCGGACGGCGTTCGTGACCAGCTCGCTAACCAGCAGCTCGGCGGTGTCCGTGAGGTCCTCGACGCCCCACTCGGTGAGCGTGGCGCGGACCAGCCGGCGGGCCCGGGAGACGGCGGTGGGCTCCGCGGGCAGCGTCCAGCCGGCCGTCGGGGTGCCGGCCTGGCCGTGCCCGAGCCGGGCCAGCAGCAGGGCGACGTCGTCCGGCTCGCGGCCCTGCTCCATGGTGTCGAGCACCGCCTCGCAGGCGGCCTGGATCGAGGCGTGCGGCTCCTGGAGGACGGCGATCAGCCGGCCGAGGCCGACGTCGAGGTCCTTGTCCCGGGACTCCACCAGGCCGTCGGTGCACAGCGCGAGCAGGCTGCCCTCGGGGATCTTCAGTTCGACGGATTCGAACGGAACTCCGCCCACGCCGAGCGGGGCGCCGGAGGGCAGGTCGAGGATCCGGCCGGCGCCGCCGGGCAGCGGGCCGCCGGTGCGGGTCGGCTCCCCGGCCTCCTCGCCCGGCACCACCAGCACCGGCGGGATGTGCCCGGCCTTGGCCACCGTCAGATTGGCCGTGCCCGGGTCGAAGACCGCGTAGACGCAGGTGGCGAGCAGCGCCTCGTCCGGGCCCTGGGCGAGGTCGTCGGCCAGCTCGTGGACGTGCCGCAGCAGGACGTCCGGCGGCAGGTCGAGGGCGGCCAGCACCCGGACCGCGGTGCGCAGCCGGCCCATCGTGGCGGCGGCCCGCAGGCCGTGCCCCATCACGTCGCCGACCACCAGCGCGGTGCGGTCGCCGGGCAGCGGGATGACGTCGAACCAGTCGCCGCCGACCTCGGTGCCGCTGCTGCCGGGCACGTACCGGTAGGCGACCTCGACGCCGGTGGGCTGCGGGACCTGCTGCGGGAGCAGGGTGCGCTGGAGGGTGAGCGCGGCGGTGCGCTCGCGGGCGTACAGCCGGGCGTTGTCCAGCGAGCTGCCGGCCCGGTCGGCGAGTTCGACGGTGAAGGCGAGGTCGTCGCGGTCGAAGCCCTCGCGGTAGCCGGCCCGGCTGACCAGCAGCAGGCCGATCACGATGCCGCGGGCACGCAGCGGGACGACCAGCATCGAGTGCACGCCCAGGTCGTGCGCGGCCTGCATCTTGGGGTCGCCGGGGTAGGTGACGTCCTCCAGCTGGTCGCCGCCGGAGAGCAGCTCGGGCACCCCGGTGCGCAGCACCCGGCCGCAGGCGGAGTCCTCCGCGAAGGTGATCCGGGCGCCGCGCCGGAGCATCACCTCGACCTCGGGGCCGTCCTGGACGGAGGCGGTGCCGAGCTGGAGCAGCGAGGTGCGCCGGTCGTGGCCGTGCCGGGGCAGGTCGTCGCCGTGGGCAACGGCCTGGAGCAGGATCACCGCGGAGTGGTCGGTGAGCCGGGGGACGACGGAGCTGGCGAGTTCCTGGGCGATCCGGGCGGCGTCCAGCAGGTCGCCGACCCGTGAGCCGAACTCGTTGAGCAGCGAGAGCCGGCGGCGGGCGTGCTCGACCTTGGCCACCGCCCGGTAACGCTCGGTCACGTCCATCACGGTCCCGGAGATGCCGAGCACCCGGCCGGAGCGGTCGGTCATCCGGCTGTAGGAGATCGAGCGGTAGCCGGGCCGGGTGGTGACCGGCGAGGCGAGGGTGACGTCGATGACCGGCTCGCCGGTGGCCAGCACCTGGCGCTGGATCGCGGTGATCTCGTCGGCGGCCCGCTCGGGCAGGGTCTCGCCGGTGGTGCGGCCGACGTGGTCCTCCAGGGCGACGCCGTTCATCTCGGCCAGGGTCTGGTTGACCGCGGTGTAGCGCAGGTCGCCGTCCAGGATGGCGATGCCCAGCGGGGACTGCTCGAACAGCGCGTCGCGCACCGCGAGGTCCCGCTCGACGGCCCGGACGGCGGCCGCCTCGGCCAGGTTGACCTGCAGGAACGGGGTGCCGTCGCCGTCCACCAGGAGGGAGATCCGGGCGTCCACGGCGACCGGCAGGCCGTCCCGGTCGCGCAGCTCGGCGTTGCCGGCCCAGCGGCCGTTGCGCAGGGTGCCCTGGATCGCGGCCCGGATCCGGGCGACCTGCTCCTGGTCCGGGATCAGCTCGTCGATCCGGCGGCCGACCAGCAGCTCGCTCGGCCAGCCGAGCAGTTCCTCGGCGGCCGGGCTCCACAGCACCACCCGGCCCGAGGTGTCCAGGATCGCGATGGCGACCCTGAGCATGTCCAGCAGGCTGCCCCCGGGCGGCGCGGCGAGGCCGGGCCCGGCGTCGGCCGGCCCGCCGGGGAACGGCCGGCCGGGGCGACCGCGCAGCCCGGCCTGGACGCCGGACGCGGGATCGGCCAGGGTCGTCGCCGGCTGGACGGGCCCGGGGTCGGCGAGGCTGCCGCGCCGGCGGCCGGACGGCGGCTGCGGGGCGGCCGGAGGGGCTGCGCGGCGCAGCCGGGCGCGGGCGGCGGCGCCTCCCGCGGTGCCTGTCCGCCGCGCTCCCCCGCCACCGTTCCCGGTAGTCGACACCGACGGGGCCTCCGGCTCTGGTCGGGATCGGCGGCGCCGGCTGGGGCGGCTCACCGATGGTGACGAATAGTGCCGAAAAGTGACATACCCAGCAGGACCCAGGCTATCCCGGCTGCCGGGTCGGCTTGTCCGATTGACCTATCCGGCGGCTTGCGCGTCGTCCGTCGGCGCGAGCAGCCCGGCGACGTGCGGCAGCACCTCGCGGTCGTGCTCGATCCAGTCCACCGAATCCAGCTCGGCCGCGCGCAGCCAGCGCAGCTCGTCGTGGTCCGCCAGCGGGCTCGGCTCACCGGACAGCAGCTCGGCGGCCCAGAACCGCAGCTCCAGCCCCGGGCGCACGGTCCACGCGCCGGGCAGCCGCCGCAGCGCCCGCGCCCGTACGCCCAGTTCCTCCAGCAGTTCGCGCTCCAGCGCCTGCGCCTCGGTCTCCCCGGGCTCGGCCTTGCCGCCGGGGAACTCCCAGCGCCCGGCCACCGGGGCGGGCGCGCTGCGCCGGGCGGCGAGCACCCGGCCGTCGCGGATCAGCGCGCCACCGACGACGATCCGCAGCGGGGTGGCTTCGGGGGTCCGGGCGGTCTGTTCCATGCCGTGACCCTACGGGGCGGGGTCGGCGGACTCCGACTCGACCCAGTACATCTGCTTGTGGCCGCGCGCCTCGAACTCGGCGGCGAGGCGTCGCGCCTCGGCCTCGGCCAGGCCCTTGTCGACCGGGAAGCGGTTGCCGTTGTCGTCCTGTCGCATCACCCGAAAGGTGCCCATGCGGGGAGAGTACCGGCCTGCCCGCCCCCTGGTCTGCCCGGCCCGGTGTGCCTGCCCGGTGTCCCCGGCCGGCGTGGGGGTCGGGCCGGGGACACTCGGTCACCGTACGGGCCTTGCGCTACCGGCAGGTACGGGCGGTGTTAACGCTGCGTAACCGGTGATCCGGCTCAGGCCCGGGGCTCGGAACCGGCTCAGGCCCGGAGGTCGGGCACCTGCTCACCGGTGGACAGGCCGAGCGAGCGCCGGATCTCCACGCTGACCGGCACCGTCTTGGCGATCAGCGCCCGGGCCCGGCGCAGGTCGCCCGACACGTCGGCGCCGGAGGCCGCGGCGTCCCAGACGGCGGCCGCCTGGGTCTGGGTCGTGGCCAGCTTGTCGACCTTCGGCCGGATGTCGGTCGGCCACTCGGCGGTCGGCTTGCCCAGCGCGGCGGCCTCGGCCCGGGAGGCGGCGGCCATCCGCCGGGCCCAGGACCGGTACTCGGCCTCGGCGACGGTCACATCCTTCTTCGGCTCGTCCGCGTAGACCGCGCCGAAGCCCCGGACGGCGTCGAGATAGGCCAGCTGGACCGAGGTCAGGGTGCGGCGGTCGGTGCGGACCGTCCCCAGGTGCTGGTCGTCGCGGTCCTCGAAGGCGCAGGTGACGTACCGCTCGCCGGCCGCCCAGTTGCCCGCGCTCGGGTAGAGGTAGACGTCGTCCATGCCGTCCGGGACGGCCCACTGGTCCAGCGCGTAGTCGTCGAGCACCGTGCGGCACAACGTCGTGGCGCGCTCGCGGACGACGGTCGCACCCGGGTACGGGCCACTGCTGTCGGGGATCCTGGCGGTGCCGGCCACCTCGCCGTGGTGCGGGTCCGAACAGGCCACCCGGCGCACCCAGAAGACCGTCTCGTCGCCGTTCTCGTCCGTCTTCCCGACCGGATCGGACGAGTTGTAGCAGTCCCCGGCCTTCAGCGCGGACCAGCGGACGGATCCGGCCGGCTTCTGGGCGTACCCGCCGCGCCCGTCCCGCGCGGGGCCGAAGTTCCCGGCGCCCAGGGCGAGCGACAGCAGCAGCGTGCCCGCCACGCCCAGCACCAGACCGGTCACCGCCATGCCGCGGCCGCGCTGCCCGCGGCGGTTGATCTGGACCAGGGCGACGATCCCGAACACCAGGGCCACCGGTGAGAGCAGGCTCAGGCCGGTCGCCAGGGAGCCGACGGCGAAGCCGTTGGTGCGCGGCTCCGGCTGCGGGTTGTACGGGTGGAGGTACTGGGGGTGCTGGACGTACGGCGGGTGCGGGTCCGGATTCGCGTTCGGGGCCGGACTCGGGTTCGCGTACGGGTGGCCGGGCCGGGAACCGGACTCGGCGGAGGGCGACACCGACGCCCAGCCGCCGGCGGGCAGCGGCGGGGGCGGCGGCTGGGGCGGGACCTGCGAGGAGGCCGGGGAGGCCTGCGCGGGCCGGTCGGCCGGCGGGGCCCAGGGGTCGGCGGGCTCCCGCGGCTCCGCCGGCTCCGGGCCCTCGGCCTTCGGCTCCGCGGGCGTCGGCGCCTCGGGCTCACGGTCCCCGGCCGTCGGCTGCCCGGCGTCCGGCTCCTTGCGGAAGTCCACCCGCGGGTCCGGCCCCGGAGCGGCGGGCAGCTCGGACTCAGGCTTGGACACGTGGACTCCCCCGGCCCGCCGGGGCGGGCCTCGACTCGGCGTTTCGGCTTCGGCGCCGCCGCCCGGGCCGGACGGGCCCGATGCGAACGGTCGCGCGACTTTACCCGATCTTTCCGAACACCCGCCCGGGCGTGAGCGCCCCCGCCCGTCCGCTCAGACCCGGGCCAGGATCTCGCCGTGGATCATCGAGAACCACCCGTCTTCGGCAGCACTCCACTCCCGCCAGCCGTCGGCGATCCGCGCCAGCTCGGCCCGGTCCGCGAAGCCCCGTTCCACCGCCGTCCGGCCGAAGGCCGTGCCGGTCACCCGGTCCGCCCACATCCCGCCCCACCAGTCGCGCCGCTCGGGCGTCGCGAAGGTCCAGGTGCCGGCGCTCACGGTGACGTCGGTGAGGCCGGCCGCGCGGGCCCAGGACAGCAGCCGGCGCCCGGCGTCCGGCTCGCCGCCGTTGGCGCGGGCGGTCCTCCGGTACAGCTCCAGCCAGCTGTCCAACGCGGGCACCTCCGGGTACCAGGTCATCGAGGCGTAGTCGACGTCCCGGGCCGCGACCACCCCGCCGGGCACCGTCACCCGGCGCATCTCGCGCAGCGCGGCCACCGGGTCGGCCAGGTGCTGCAGCACCTGGTGGGCGTGCACCACGTCGAACTCGCCGTCCCGGTAGGGCAGCCGGTGCACGTCCGCGACCTCGAACACCACGTTGGACAGGCCGCGCCCGGCGACGTACCCGGCCGCCTGCTCCAGCACCTCGGCGGAGGTGTCCACGGCCACCACCCGGCCGCCGGGGCCGACCAGCTCGGCCAGATCGGCGGTGATCGTGCCGGGGCCGCAGCCGACGTCCAACAGCGCCTGCCCGGGCCGCAGTCGGTCCAGCAGATAGGCGGCCGAGTCGGCGGCGGTACGGGAGCGGTGCGAGCGCAGCACGGCCTCCTGGTGGCCGTGGGTGTAGGCGGCGGGCTGTGAGCCGGACATAGATCCCCCAGAGGCGTGGTCGGTCTTCCGTTTCCGCGACACCTCGGACGCTACGCCTCATCCCACATGTCAAGAAGAACCGTCTCACATTCCGACCACTGCGCGCCCCCGCCGCACCCGGGCGCCGTACCGTGGAGGCGCCCGACCGAACGACCCGACAGAACGGCCCCGACAGATCGGCTCCGCCCATGCCCGGCCCCGGCCAGCGCCCCTTCGTCCTGCTGAGCGCCGCCGTGTCGCTCGACGGCCACCTCGACGACGCCTCCCCCGAGCGCCTGCTGCTCTCCAACGCCGCCGACTTCGACCGGGTCGACGAGGAGCGGGCGGCGGCCGACGCGGTCCTGGTCGGCGGCAACACCCTGCGCGCCGACAACCCGCGGCTGCTGGTCAACGACCCCGCGCGCCGGGCCGCCCGGCTGGCGGCCGGGCGGCCCGAGTACCCGCTGAAGGTGACGCTCAGCGCGAGCGGTGCGCTCGACGCCGGCCTGCGGTTCTGGCACACCGGCGGCGCGAAGCTCGCCTACACCACGGCGGCGGGGGCGGCCGCGCTGCGGCCCCGGCTCGACGGGCTGGCCGAGGTGGTCGCCCTCGGCGGCTCGGTGGACCTGCGCGCGGTGCTGGACGACCTGGGCGCGCGCGGGGTGCGCCGGCTGATGGTCGAGGGCGGCGGCGGCGTGCACACCCAGTTCCTCGCGCTGGGACTGGCGGACGAGCTCCAGCTGGCCGTCGCCCCGCTGCTGGTCGGCCAGGCCGAGGCGCCGCGGTTCGTCCGCCCGGCCGCGTTCCCGGGCGGCCCGGCCCGGCGGATGCGACTGCTGGAGGCACGTACGGTGGGCGACGTCGTCCTGCTCAGGTACGCCCCGAAGGAGCCCGCGCCGTGAACCGCCCAGCGACGAACCACTTCTCGACCGCCGACCTCGACCACCTGCGCCGGGCCGTCGAGCTGTCCCGCCGCTGCCCGCCCTCCGGGACCGCCTTCTCGGTCGGGGCGGTGGTCGTCGGCGCCGACGGCCAGGTGCTGGCTGAGGGCTTCAGCCGGGAGACGGACGCACACGACCACGCCGAGGAGGCCGCCCTGGCCAAGCTTCCAGCGGGCGACCCCCGGCTGCACGGGGCGACCGTCTACAGCAGCCTGGAGCCCTGCGGCCAGCGCGCCTCGCGGCCGGTGCCCTGCGCCCGGCTGATCATCGCGGCGGGCGTGCCACGGGTGGTGGTCGCCTGGCGCGAGCCGGACCTGTTCGTCACGGACTGCCAGGGCACGGCGCTGCTGGAGGCGGCCGGGGTCGAGGTGGTGGAGCTGGCGGAGCTGGCGGAGGAGGCCCGGGCGGTCAACGCCCATCTGCTCGGATGATCTTTTGTATCATCTAGAAACAAAAGGCTCGTCCTTGCGGACGCCCACCGCCATTCTCCTCCCAGGAGCCGCCTCGTGCCCGCCACCCCCGTCCGGTTCACCGCCCACGCCCTCCTCCTCGACATGGACGGCACCCTGGTCAACTCCGACGCCGTGGTCGAGCGCTGCTGGAGCCGCTGGGCCGAGCGGCACGGCCTCGACCCGGTCGCGGCGCTCGCCGTCGTCCACGGCCGCCAGGGCCACGCGACCATGGCCGAACTGCTGCCGGACCGCCCGGTCGAGGTCAACCTCGCGGAGAACGAGCAGATGCTCGCCGAGGAGCGCGCCGACACCGAGGGCGTCGTCCAGGTCCCCGGCGCCGACGTCTTCCTCGCCTCGCTGGCCGGCCTGCCGCACGCCCTGGTCACCTCCGCCGACCTGCCGCTCGCCCGGATCCGGATGGACGCCGCCGGCCTGCCGATGCCGCCCGTCCTGGTCACCGCCGAGTCCGTCGGCGCCAGCAAGCCCGACCCCGAGGGCTTCCTGAAGGGCGCCGCCGCCCTCGGCTTCGCCCCCGCCGACTGCCTCGCCTTCGAGGACTCCGGCGCCGGCATCGCCGCCGCCCGCGCGGCCGGCATGCGCGTCATCGGCATCGGCCCCCGCGCCGCCGCCCACCACCCCGATGCCCTCGCCCTGACCCTCGACGCCGTCACCGTCACCACCGCCCCCGACGGCACCCTGACCCTCACCGTCCGGGCCTGACCCGGGAACGCCGCAGGGGCCGGACTCCGCGAGGAAGTCCGGCCCCCGGGGCGGGAGTTGGGAGGGCCGGTCACACGTTGAAGCGGAACTCCACGACGTCGCCGTCCTGCATGACGTACTCCTTGCCCTCGATGCGGGCCTTGCCCTTGGCGCGGGCCTCGGCGGTGGAGCCGGCCTCGACCAGGTCGGCGAAGGCGATCACCTCGGCCTTGATGAAGCCCTTCTGGAAGTCGGTGTGGATGACTCCGGCGGCCTCGGGGGCGGTGGCGCCCTTCTTGATGGTCCAGGCGCGGGTTTCCTTGGGGCCGGCCGTCAGGTAGGTCTGCAGGCCCAGGGTGTCGAAGCCGACGCGGGCGAGGGTCGCGAGGCCGGGCTCCTCCTGGCCCATGGACTGGAGGAGTTCGAGGGCCTCGGCGTCGTCGAGCTCGATCAGCTCGGACTCGATCTTGGCGTTGAGGAAGATCGCCTCGGCCGGGGCGACCAGCTCGCGCTGGGCGTTCTTGAACTCCTCGTCGGCCAGCTCGTCCTCGTCCACGTTGAAGACGTAGAGGAAGGGCTTGGCGGTCAGCAGGTGCAGCTCGCGGATCGGCGTGGTGTCGAAGCCCGCCTCGAAGAGGGTCTTGCCGGTCTCCAGGATCGCCTGCGCGGCCTCGGCGGCGGCCAGCACGGAGGCGGTCTCCTTCTTCAGGCGCGCCTCCTTCTGGAGCCGCGGCAGGACCTTCTCGATGGTCTGGAGGTCCGCGAGGATCAGCTCGGTGTGGATGGTCTCGATGTCGTCCTTGGGCGACACCTTGCCGTCCACGTGCACCACGTCCGGGTCGGTGAAGGCGCGCACGACCTGGCAGATCGCGTCCGACTCGCGGATGTTGGCGAGGAACTTGTTGCCCAGGCCCTCGCCCTCGCTGGCGCCGCGCACGATGCCGGCGATGTCGACGAAGTCGACGGTGGCCGGGAGGATGCGCTGCGAGCCGAAGATCTCGGCGAGCTTGGCCAGCCGCTCGTCCGGGACGCCGACGACGCCGACGTTCGGCTCGATGGTGGCGAACGGGTAGTTGGCCGCCAGCACGTCGTTCTTGGTCAGGGCGTTGAACAGGGTCGACTTGCCGACGTTCGGCAGGCCGACGATTCCGATCGTGAGCGACATGAAGCGCAGTCCCGTGGGCTTGGAGGAGTTGGGTCGGCACCGTACGGGCCGACCCCCAAGTCTACGGGCAGCTCCTCCGCTCCCTCACGCCTCGGTCGGGGCCGGCAGCGGCTCAAGGAACTCCAGCCGGTTGCCCAGCTTGTCGGCGGAGTAGAAGCGGCGGTGGCCTGGGTGGTTGTCGTCCCAGGTCACCTCGTGGCCGTGCGCGGTGAGCCGCTCGGCCAGCGCGTCCAGCGAGCGCACCAGGATGCCGGGGTGCCCCTTGCGGGCCGGGCGGAAGTCCGGTGTGACGCCCAGGTGCACCTCGACGCCCCCGCCGCGGAACCAGCAGCCGCCGCGCGCCGCCAGCACCGGCGGCTTCTGGAGCTCGGTCATGCCGAGCACACCGACCCAGAAGGCCCGGCACTCGTCCTCGGCGCCGGCCGGGATGTCGAGCTGGAAGTGGTCCAGGCGTTCGAAGGTGAAGTCGGCGGTCATGCCAGTCCCCCGTGCGGTCATCAGATGATCATTGCGTCGACTCGGCCGCGCAGGTCGGCGCCTTGAGCGACGATCACAGGAGTACGCCATCCGGAGACACGGGACAAGGCCTGAACGGTCCATTACACAGTGTGGCGATGATCGGACCGTACGTTGGGCGGGTGGAGCAGAGCATCCGTACCCAGCCGCCAGCGCCCAGACGCCGCCCGCCGAACGGCGCGGCCCCGGCCGCCGTCCCCGGTCCCGGCCGGGCTCCCGAGACCGCCCGGGGCCCCGGCACCGCCCCCGCCCGGCTGCGCCCGGTGGCCGACCGGCCCGCGGTGGCACGCCCGCCCGCCCGGCGCCGGCTGCGGGTGTACGGGCGGCGGCGGACCGGCCGGCCGACCCGGCTGACCGCGGTCGGCACCGGCGTGGTCGCGGTGCTGGCCACGCTGGCGGTGGCGGGCCTGGACCGGCTGCTCTCCGGCGACCTCGGCTGGCTGTTCGGCCTCGGCTACCTGGCGGTCTGCTTCCAGTTGGCCGTGCGGGTCCGCTACGCCGACCTGCTGGCCGCCCCGATCAGCGGACCGATCGGCTTCGCGCTGGCCCTGCTGGTGCTCGCGCCGGTCGGCTCATCGGGCATCACCGCCCAGGTGGTGGGGCTGGCGACCGGGCTGGCGCTGCGGGCCGGCTGGCTGTTCTCCGGCACCGGGCTGGCGGCGCTGATCGTGCTCGCCCGCTTCGTCGCCCAGCGCCGGATCCACCGCTCCCGCTGACCTCCCGGCCGCCGGGGGCGCGCCCGTCAGCGCGCCGCCCGGGCCGCCGCCATCGCGGCCCCGACGATCCCCGCGTCGTTGCGCAGCTCCGCGGGCACCACCCGCGCCTCGCGGTCCTTCAGCAGCGGCAGGAACTTCTCGTGCTTGCGGCTCACTCCGCCGCCGATCACGACCAACTGCGGCGAGAACAGCATCTCCACCAGGTCCAGGTACTCGTCGACCCGCCCGGCCCACTGCTCCCAGCTCAGGTCGTGCCGCTCCTTGGCGGCCGAGGAGGCCCGGCGCTCGGCGTCCTTGCCGTGCAGCTCCAGGTGGCCCAACTCGGTGTTGGGCACCAGGGTGCCGTCCACGAACAGCGCGCTGCCGATGCCGGTGCCGAAGGTGAGCACCAGGACCACGCCCGGCTCGCCCCGCCCGGCGCCGTGCACGGTCTCGGCCAGGCCGGCCGCGTCCGCGTCGTTGAGGACGGTCGCGGGCAGGTCCAGCGCCTCGCGGAACAGCCCCGCGGCGTCAAGGCCGATCCAGCCCTTGTCCACGTTGGCCGCGGTTCTGGTGTGCCCGCCGACCACCACCCCGGGGAAGGTCAGCCCGACCGGGCCCTGGTGGCCGAAGTGCCGGACCACCTCGCGGACGGCGGCGACCACGGCCCCGGGCTCGGACGGCTGCGGGGTGAGCACCTTGTGCCGCTCCTGGGCGAGCACACCCCGGACGAGGTCCACCGGGGCGCCCTTGATGCCCGAACCGCCGATGTCCACGCCGAATACCGCCGTCATCGCTCCACCCTCCGCCGTCCGGCCGCGGACCGGGTCGTCCACGGCCCGTGCATGAAAGCAGTCTGGACACAAAACTACGAGAGCCCCGGCGGGCGCGCACAGCAGAGGACCCGGTGCCCGCACCGGGCACCGGGTCCGTCGCGTTCGGCTTACAGCTTGCCGGCGGCCTCGGCGCGCAGGTCGCGGCGCAGCTCCTTGGGCAGCGAGAAGGTCAGGTGCTCCTCGGCGGTCTTGACCGTCTCGACCGTGTCGTAGCCGCGGGCGGCCAGGAACTCCAGCACGCCGTCGACCAGGATCTCCGGCACCGAGGCGCCGCTGGTCAGGCCGACCGTGGTGACGCCCTCCAGCCAGGACTCCTGGATCTCCTCGGCGAAGTCGACCAGGTGGGCCGCCTTGGCGCCGTACTCCAGGCCGACCTCGACCAGGCGGACCGAGTTGGAGGAGTTCCTGGAGCCGACCACGATCAGGAGGTCGGTCTCCGGGGCCAGCTGCTTGACCGCGACCTGGCGGTTCTGGGTCGCGTAGCAGATGTCGTCGCTGGGCGGGCTGACCAGCGCCGGGAAGCGCTCCTTCAGCTCGCCGACGGTGGCCATGGTCTCGTCCACCGACAGCGTGGTCTGGGACAGCCAGACGATCTTGGACTCGTCCCGCACCTGCACGTTGGCGACGTCCTCGGCCCCGTCCACCAGGTGGATCCGGTCCGGGGCCTCGCCCATGGTGCCGATGACCTCCTCGTGGCCCTCGTGGCCCACCAGCAGGATGTCGTAGCCCTCGTCGGCGAAGCGCACGGCCTCCTTGTGCACCTTGGTGACCAGCGGGCAGGTGGCGTCGATGGTGGCGAGCCTGCCGGCCCGGGCCTCGTCGTGGACGGCCGGGGCGACGCCGTGCGCGGAGAACACGACGATCGAGCCCTCGGGCACCTCCTCCGTCTCGTCGACGAAGATCGCGCCCTTCTTCTCCAGGGTCTGCACCACGTACTTGTTGTGGACGATCTGCTTGCGGACGTAGATGGGCGCCCCGTACTGCTCCAGGGCCTTCTCCACGGCGATCACGGCGCGGTCGACGCCCGCGCAGTAGCCCCGGGGGGCGGCGAGCAGGACACGGCGCTGCGCGGTGTTGGACATGGCTCCATCGTACGGGCGAGCGGGAGGCCCGCCTCCCCTGGAGGGAAGCCGCGCCGCTGGCGGGCACTTTCCGGTCGTGATGGATCGCGAATGCTCAAGTGTGGTGCCTATGAGCGCTGCGATCGACCAGCCGACACCGAGCGGCCTGCGCCGCACCCTGGGCGTCCGCGACCTGATGGTCTACGGACTGCTGTTCATCGCCCCGATGGCCCCGGTCGGCGTGTTCGGCGTGCTGGACGCCAAGAGCCGCGGCGCCGTCGCCACGGTCTACCTGGCGGCGACGGTGGCGATGGGGTTCACCGCCTTCTCGTACGCCCAGATGGTGCGCGCGGTGCCGCAGACCGGTTCGGTGTTCGCCTACGCCCGGGCGGGGCTGGGCGAGGGGCCCGGGTTCATCGCCGGGTGGATGGCGATGCTGGACTACCTGCTGATCCCCGCGGTGGCCTACCTGTTCTCCGGGATCGCGCTGAACTCGCTGGTGCCGGGGGTCTCCCGTTGGCTGTGGACGGCGATCGCGGTGGTGGTGACCACGGCGCTCAACCTGATCGGGGTGCGGACGGCGGCCGCGGTGGGCTTCGCGGTGCTCGCGCTGGAGATCGCCGTGCTGGCGGTGTTCGTGGCCGCGGCCGCGGTGGTGCTGGCGCAGGACGGCACCCGGCGCGGCTGGGACACCCCGTTCACCGCCGTCGGGGACTTCTCGCTCACCGCGGTGCTCTCCGCGGTCTCCGTGGCGGTGCTCTCCTACCTGGGCTTCGACGCGATCGCGACCTTCGTCGAGGAGGCGGTCGGCGCCTCGGCCGCGGTGGCCCGGGCGGTGCTGTGGTGCCTGGTGCTGGCCGGGCTGCTGTTCGTCGCCCAGACCTACCTGGCCGCGGTGCTGGAGCCGACGACCCCGCAGCGACTGGCCGCCGACCCGGCCGCCCAGGGCTCGGCCTTCTACGACACCGTGGAGGGCGGCATCGGCCACTGGCTGCACGTGCTGGTGGCCACCAGCAAGGCGATCGGCGCGGCCTTCGCGGCGCTGGCCGGGCAGGCGGCCGCCGGGCGGCTGGTCTTCGCGATGGGACGGGACGGGCGGCTGCCGCGCCTGCTCGGCTCGGTCGACCCGGGCAGCGCGGTGCCGCGCCGGGCGCTGCTGACGGCCGCGGTGATCACCATGGCGGCGGCCGTCTGGGCGGCCGACCGGGACGACGGGCTGGACCAGCTGACCTCGGTGGTGAACATCGGCGCGCTGACCGCCTTCGCGCTGCTGCACGCCTCGGTGGTCGGCTGGTACACCGTCCGGCACGGCTCCCGGGACCGGCTGCGCCACCTGGTCGTCCCGGTGCTGGGCATCGCGGTGATCGGCGCGGTGGTCCACGAGGCCTCGCCGACCGCGCAGCTGGGCGGGCTGGTCTGGCTGGCGGCCGGCCTGGTGGTGCTCGGCGTCCAGGGCAGTACGGCGCACGGCGCGGGCGGGCGCCGCTGAGCCGACGGGGCGTCTCCGGCACGGGCGGGCACCGCCGGGCCCGTACGGCGGACGGTGTCGGCGGGCGCCGCTAGCCTCGTACGCATGGCCAACACCAGCTCCCCCGAAGCCCCGCTCCCGGTCGGCAAGGTCTCCGCGCTGATCGGCGGCTGGATCGACCGGCTCGGCGCGGTGTGGGTCGAGGGGCAGATCACCCAGCTCAGCCGCCGGCCCGGGGCGGGCGTGGTGTTCCTGACCCTGCGCGACCCGCAGGCCGACGTGTCGCTCACGGTGACCTGCTTCCGCTCGGTGTTCGACCAGGTCGCGGACGTGGTGCAGGAGGGCGCACGGGTCGTCGTGCACGCCAAGCCGGAGTGGTACGCGGCCCGCGGGCAGCTGTCGATGCGGGCCTCGGAGATCCGGCCGGTGGGCCTGGGCGAGCTGCTGGCGCGGCTGGAGCAGCTGAAGCGGCGCCTCGCTGGGGAGGGCCTGTTCGCGGCCGAGCGCAAGCGGCGGCTGCCGTTCCTGCCGCAGTGCGTCGGGCTGGTGACCGGGCGCGGCTCGGCGGCCGAGCGGGACGTGCTGGAGAACGCCCGGCGGCGCTGGCCGGCCGTGCGCTTCGAGGTGCGCAACGTCCCGGTGCAGGGCCTCAGCGCGGTGGAGCGGGTGAGCGCGGCCGTCCGGGAGCTGGACGAGCACCCCGAGGTGGACGTGATCATCGTGGCGCGGGGCGGCGGCAGCGTGGAGGACCTGCTGCCCTTCTCGGACGAGGGCCTGGTGCGGCTGGTCGCGGCCGCCCGTACGCCGGTGGTCAGCGCGATCGGGCACGAGCCGGACCAGCCGCTGCTCGACTTCGTCGCCGACCTGCGCGCCTCCACCCCGACCGATGCCGCCAAACGGGTGGTGCCGGACGTCGGCGAGGAGCTCGCCAAGGTCCGCCAGCTGCGCGACCGCGCGCGCCGGCACGTGCAGTCCCGAATCGAGCGCGAGCAGCACGGGCTGGACGGGCTGCGCAGCCGTCCGGCGCTGGCCGCCCCGCACCGGATGCTGGACGGGCGCGGCCAGGAGGTCGAGGGGCTGCTGGAGCGGGCCCGGCGCACCCTGCGCCACCGGCTGGACCACGCCCAGAGCGACCTCGGGCACACCCTGGCCCGGGTGGTCGCGCTCTCCCCTGCGGCCACCCTGGAGCGCGGCTACGCGGTGCTGCAGCGGGCCGACGGCACGGTGGTGACGGCCCCGGCGCAGGTCACGGCCGGGGAGGGGCTGCACGCCCGGGTGGCGGGCGGCGGCTTCGACGTGGCCGTCGCGGGCGACTGACCGTCACCCAGGGCGGCCGGGACTCAGTAGGAGCGCTGCCGGGAGAGCGCGATCGAGTGCTCGCCGAAGCCGAGGCTGCGGTAGAGCGCCTCGCCGCCGCTGCTGGCGTGCAGGTCGATCCGGCCGGCCCGGCGGGCGTCGAACCACTCCATCAGCGCCTCGGTGCAGGCCCGGGCGTAGCCGCGAAGGCGGTGGTCGGGGTCGGTGCAGATGTTGAAGACGAAGCCGAACAGGCCGTCCGGGTTGCCGGGGGCGGGCAGCCGTTCCTCCAGGGTGCCGACGGCGCAGGCGGCGAGCCGTCCGGGCCGCTGCGGGTCGTCGACCACGAAGGAGGGCATGGTCAGCTCCCCCGGCGGGACGGCGAGGCGCTCGCGCAGGATCCGCTCGGCGTTGGCCTGCCACGGCCCGGGGCCGGCCAGGACGGCCGTGCCGGGCATCGCCTCGAACATCAGGTTGCGCAGCCGGACGAGTTCGGGCGCGTCGGCGGGGACGGCGGGTCGGACCTCGGTCATGCGGCGGAGGCTAGCGCCGCCGGCCGGCCGGACGCACCCGGATTTCGGGCCGTGCGGGGCCCTCCCTGTCGGCGCCAGCCCCTACGCTGGCTCGCATGGCAGAGCAGCAGGAGCAGCAGGACGCGACGGCGCCGACCCCCGACGACGCGCTGGGCTACGAGCACGCCCGGGACGCGCTGCTGGACGTGGTCCGGCAGTTGGAGAACGGCGGGACCTCCCTTGAGGAGTCGCTGGCGCTGTGGGAGCGTGGCGAGCAGCTGGCGAAGGTCTGCCAGCGGTGGCTGGACGGCGCCCGGGCCCGGCTGGACGCCGCGCTGGCCGCCGAGGAGGGCACGGGCCAGACCGGGGAGTGACGCGGGTCACATCCCCTTGGGGAATCGTTGAATCTTCACCTATGTTGGAGGAACTGATCGGCCGCGCCGGTCACACCGACGAACCCCCTCCCGCATGAGGTGCAGAAGCATGACCACCGACGCCCTGGTACTCGACGCCGCCGCTCAGGACCTGCTGTTCCGCGAGGCCCGCACCGCGAACACCTTCACCGACGAGCCGGTCACCGAGGAGCAGGTCCAGGCCATCTACGACCTGGTCAAGTACGGCCCGACCGCCTTCAACCAGCAGCCGCTGCGCGTCGTCCTGGTCCGCTCCGCCGAGGGCCGCGAGCGCCTCGTCCAGCACATGGCGGACGGCAACAAGCCCAAGACCTCCACCGCGCCGCTGGTCGCCATCCTGGCCGCGGACAACGAGTTCCACGAGGAGCTGCCGACCCAGTTCCCGCACTTCCCGCAGGCCAAGGACGTGTTCTTCTCGGAGCGCGCCGTCCGTGAGCAGTCCGCCAAGCTGAACGGCGCCCTGCAGGCCGCCTACTTCATCATCGGCGTGCGCGCCGCCGGCCTGGCCGCCGGCCCGATGACCGGCTTCGACGCCGAGGGCATCAACAAGGAGTTCTTCGGCGACGGCGACCACTCGGTGCTGGCCGTGGTCAACATCGGCAAGCCGGGCGAGGACGCCTGGTTCCCGCGCTCCCCGCGCCTGGAGTACGACCAGGTCGTCACCACGGTCTGATCGCACCCCGCGACGGCGGAGGGCCCGCACCGGTTCGTCCGGTGCGGGCCCTTTCGCGTGCCCGTGGGAGGCCCCGCCGCTACTTGAGCGCCTGGGCCAGCTCGGCCAGCTCCTCGTAGGAGGCGGTCCCGGTGACCAGGGTGGTCGCCGAGCCGTTCTGGGCGGTCAGCGCACGGGCCTTGTCGCCCTGCACCCGCTCCCAGGTGCGCCCGGCGGTGTCCGAGGTGCCGTCCGGCTGGGCGCCCGTGACCTTGTCGGCGAGCAGCTTGTCGCGCGGGACGTCGGCCTGCTCGACCGCCGCGTACTGGCCGGAGGGCGTCACGAAGCCCAGGTGCCAGGTGTTGCCCTTGCCGCCGCTGAGGTCGGCCGGCGTGTAGCCGACCGAGGTCGCCCGCCACTTGTCGGACAGCCCGTCCGGGGACAGCAGCGGATAGGGCGCGGCGCGCTTCGCGGAGGCCGCCGCCACCTTGTACTCGACCACGTGCACCGGGTCGCTGTTCGCGTCGTGCGGGAGGAACAGGTACCCGACCCAGACGACGAAACCGACCGCCAGCATCGACAGGACCATGTCCCGTACGGTCTGCCGACCCCTCATGCCCTTGCTCTCTGCAGCCACCCCCTCATGGTGACTCATCCACATCCCGGCACGGCCACCCGGGGTGCGCACGAACGGGTGAAGCCGTACGAATCGTCGCTTTTCGCCACAGGGTGGCGACCCGCGCCACAGACAGTCATCTCGTGGGCAGATACGATCGCATCACCCTCACCACGGCGTTCGACCAGGCAGTAGTCGGGCGCTCACTGGCCGTCGCGTACAGAGAGGTAACGACGATGACCACGCAGTACCCGCACCACCTTCCCAGTGCCCTGGAGGTCGCGCCCGAGGCTCCGGACCGGAACCTCGCGCTCGAACTCGTCCGGGTCACCGAGGCGGCCGCGATGGCCGCCGGCCGGTGGGTCGGCCGGGGCGACAAGAACGGCGCGGACGGTGCCGCCGTCAAGGCGATGCGCACCCTCGTCTCGACCGTCTCGATGAACGGCGTCGTCGTCATCGGCGAGGGCGAGAAGGACGAAGCCCCGATGCTGTACAACGGCGAGCGGGTCGGTGACGGCACCGGCGCCGAGTGCGACGTCGCGGTCGACCCGGTGGACGGCACCACGCTGACCGCCAAGGGCATGAACAACGCGGTGGCCGTGCTGGCCGTGGCCGACCGCGGCACCATGTTCGACCCCAGCGCCGTGTTCTACATGGACAAGCTGGTGGCCGGCCCGGAGGCAGCCGAGTTCGTCGACATCACCGCCCCGGCGGCCGTCAACATCCGCCGGGTCGCCAAGGCCAAGGGCAGCGCCGTCGAGGACGTCACCGTCGTCGTGCTCGACCGCCCGCGCCACGACGGGCTGGTCCGGGAGATCCGCGAGGCGGGCGCCCGGATCAAGTTCATCTCCGACGGCGACGTCGCCGGCGCCATCATGGCCGCCCGCGAGGGCACCGGCGTCGACCTGCTCATGGGCATCGGCGGCACGCCGGAGGGCATCATCGCGGCCTGCGCGATGAAGTGCATGGGCGGCGTGATCCAGGGCCGGCTGTGGCCCAAGGACGACGCCGAGCGGCAGAAGGCCCTCGACGCCGGACACGACCTGGACCGGGTGCTCACCACCAACGACCTGGTCAGCGGCGAGAACGTGTTCTTCGTCGCCACCGGCATCACCGACGGCGAACTGCTGCGCGGTGTGCACTACCGCTCGGAGACCGCCACCACCAGCTCGCTGGTGATGCGCTCCAAGAGCGGCACGATCCGCGAGATCAATTCCGTCCACAAGCTGTCGAAGCTGCGGGCCTACAGCGCGATCGACTTCGACCGCGCCAACTGACCCGGACGCGACACCGGCTCACCACGCGGCCCCGGCGGAATCCCCCTCCGCCGGGGCCGCGAGGCATTTCCAGCCGGTTTTCCGGCCAGGTCTCCGACTCGCCGTCAACCGGCTATCCGGCGCCCCGCCGTGGCGACCCTGGCCGCCTCGCGCAGCTCCGCGTCCCGGCGCCGCCGCCGGGCCAGCACCACCCGCCGCTCGGCGGCCGTCAGCCCGCCCCAGACCCCGTACGGCTCCGGCTGCGCCAGCGCGTGCTCACGGCACTCCAGCAGCACCGGGCAGCGGGCACACACCTGCTTGGCCTGCTCCTCGCGCGACAACCGGGCCGCCGTCGGCTCCTTCGAGGGCGCGAAGAACAGCCCCGCCTCGTCCCGCCGACAGGCCGCACCGGTGTGCCACGGATTGTCCTCACCCGCGGCGGCACCCGCCGTGCCGCCCGGGGGCTGCGACCGGGGGCGGACGGCCGGACGGCGCTCCAGCAACTGGGCGGCGGCGACTGGCGAGGTGGTGCGGGACTCGATCGGATGCAGCACGGCCGTACTCCTGACGAGGCTCTCGGACACGGGGAACCCCGCTCCCCCGCCCGGCTGCGAGCCCCCGCTGTCCAACGCCCGGGGCGGCCACTGGGCCACCACCGGTGCACAGCCGTACGAGAAGCGATGTGCGGAAGGAACTACCCCGTCCGGCCGCGATTCATGCACACTGCACGCAATCGACTACGGAGTGCACCGGGAACAACGTCGAGTGCCCGGCCGGGAGTTGATCCCCGGCCGGGCACTCGACACGTCAATTCGGGCTATTCCGTATCGAGTTGCTTGCGCACCCACTCCCTGAGCTTCTTGCCCCGGCGCGGCTTGGCGTTGCAACCGCCGAACAGGGCAACGCCCTTGACCCGCACGACCGGAGCGTACGGGTCCGCCACGGTCTGCTCGCGGACGTCGAAGCCGCCGAAGATGCCGACCCCCGAGCCGAGCAGGCTGACGTTCTCCGGCACCCGGATCTCCACCCCGCCGAAGATCGCGGTCACCGTGATCTCCACCTCGGGGGACTCGAACACGGCGTCCGTGAGGTCGATGTCCACCCCGCCGAACGCCGTGAAGGCCGTCAGGTGCGAGCCGACCCGCCAGCGGCCCTTCCGGGCCGCGCCGCCGAAGATCGCCACCACCGACGGGGCCTCCTGCCGCGCGGGCGGCAGCGGCCTGGCCGGCGCGGGGGCGGGCTCCTGGGCGCCCAGTGGCGGCTTGTCGAAGGACACCGAGCGGTGGGCGGGCAGGTCCCGGGTCAGCGGGGCCAGGTCACCGAAGGTCCTGGCGGCGTACGCGGCCTCGATCCGCTCCGCGTGCTCCTCCGCGTCCAGGCGCCCCTCGGCGTAGGCGTCCCGCAGAAGTTCCGCGATCCGCTCGCGGTCGGCGTCCGAGACCCGCATCTCGGCGTCCGCCACCGGGGCGGCCGACGGCCGCGGCGCGGCGACGGGCTCGGCCACGGGCTCGGCCACGGGCTCGGCCCGGGGCTTGAGTTCGGGCTTGGTCAGGGGCACGGGCGCCGGCACCGGCGGCTGCCCCGGGTCGTCCTGCGACGGCGAGTTGTCCACGGCCCAAGCCTAGTGGCTCGCACTCCTGGCCGAGTGAGCCCGGTCACGCAAGGCTGACCTGTCCGCGTGCCCGCCCCGACCGGGTCCTACCCTGGATGGTGCTTCGCCGACGCAGCCGGACCACTGGACACCTAAGGACCGCCCCGATGGCTCCCACGCCAGACTTCGAGTACAGCGACCTGCTCCCCCTGGGCGCTGACCCGACCCCGTACCGCAAGCTCACCTCCGAGGGTGTCTCCACCTTCGAGGCCGGCGGCCGCACCTTCCTCCAGGTCGAGCCCGAGGCGCTGCGCCTGCTCACGGCCGAGGCGATGCACGACATCTCGCACTACCTGCGCCCCGCGCACCTCGCCCAGCTGCGCCGCATCCTGGACGACCCGGAGGCCAGCCCGAACGACCGCTTCGTCGCGCTCGACCTGCTGAAGAACGTCAACATCTCGGCTGGCGGCATCCTCCCGATGTGCCAGGACACCGGCACCGCGATCGTCATGGGCAAGCGCGGCCAGAACGTGCTGACCTCCGGCGCGGACGAGTCCGCCATCGCGCGCGGCGTGTACGACGCGTACACCAAGCTCAACCTGCGCTACTCCCAGATGGCCCCGGTCACCATGTGGGACGAGAAGAACACCGGCAACAACCTGCCGGCCCAGATCGAGCTGTACGCCACCGACGGCGACGCGTACAAGTTCCTGTTCATGGCCAAGGGCGGCGGCTCCGCCAACAAGTCGTACCTGTACCAGGAGACCAAGGCCATCCTGAACGAGGCGAGCATGCTCTCGTTCCTGGAGCAGAAGATCCGCTCGCTCGGCACCGCCGCCTGCCCGCCGTACCACCTGGCCATCGTGATCGGCGGCACCAGCGCCGAGTTCGCGCTCAAGACCGCCAAGTACGCCTCGGCGCACTACCTGGACAACCTGCCGACCTCCGGCAACGCCAGGACCGGCCACGGCTTCCGGGACCTGGAGCTGGAGGCCAAGGTCACCGAGCTGACCCAGAAGATCGGCATCGGCGCCCAGTTCGGCGGCAAGTACTTCTGCCACGACGTGCGCGTGGTCCGGCTGCCCCGCCACGGCGCCTCGCTGCCGGTCGCGATGGCCGTCTCCTGCTCCGCCGACCGCCAGGCGCTCGGCAAGATCACCGCCGAGGGCGTCTTCCTGGAGCAGCTGGAGACCGACCCGGCGAAGTACCTGCCGGACACCACCGACGAGCACCTCGACGACGACGTGGTACGCGTCGACCTCAACCAGCCGATGTCCGCGATCCGCGCCGAGCTGTCCAAGTACCCGGTCAAGACCCGGCTCTCGCTCACCGGCACCCTCGTCGTCGCCCGCGACATCGCCCACGCCAAGATCAAGGAGCGTCTGGACGCCGGCGAGGGCATGCCCAAGTACCTCCAGGACCACCCGGTCTACTACGCCGGCCCGGCCAAGACCCCCGAGGGCTACGCGTCCGGCTCCTTCGGCCCCACCACGGCCGGCCGGATGGACTCCTACGTCGACCAGTTCCAGGCCGCCGGCGGCTCCATGGTCATGCTCGCCAAGGGCAACCGCAGCAAGCAGGTCACCGACGCCTGCGCCGCGCACGGCGGCTTCTACCTCGGCTCCATCGGCGGCCCCGCCGCCCGCCTCGCCCAGGACTGCATCAAGAAGGTCGAGGTGCTGGAGTACGCCGAGCTCGGCATGGAGGCCGTCTGGCGCATCGAGGTCGAGGACTTCCCCGCCTTCATCGTCGTCGACGACAAGGGCAACGACTTCTTCCGCGAGACCACCGAGGGCCCGCTGATCACCAACCTGCGGATCCGCTCCAAGGAGTAGCCCCTCCCGGCTCCCCCGACCGCCTCGTCGCGCCCCGCCGCGACGGGGCGGCTTTCTCGTGGCACCCGGTACCGAAACCTCGTACCATCGAGGTACCAGGGTCCGGTACGCATTGGAGGCACGTCGATGGCGATCAGCGCGAGCGAAGCACGCACCCAGCTCTTCCCGTTGATCAAGAAGGTCAACGACGACCACGCGCCGATAAGAATCACCTCGAAGAGCGGGGACGCGGTCCTCATGTCCGCCGAGGACTACGACTCGTGGCAGGAGACGATCCATCTGCTGCGCTCCCCTGCCAACGCCCAGCGCCTCATGGAGGCCGTTGCCCGCGACAAGGCCGGCCACCCCGGAGTCACCAGGACGATGGAGGATCTGGAAGCTCTGGCGGGTGAAGTGTGAGGAGCGTCCGATTCGACCCGGACGCCTGGGAGGACTTCCTCTTCTGGCTCGGATCGAACCGGAAGATGGCCCGGCGGATCGCTCGCCTCATCGGCGAGATACAGCGCGAGCCGTTCAACGGGATCGGGAAGCCGGAGCCGTTGAAGGGTGACCTGGCCGGCTACTGGTCGCGCCGGATCGACGACGAACACCGCTTGGTGTACCGGGCCGACGAGAAGGAAGTGAAGATCCTCAAGGCTCGCTACCACTACCAGTAGCACCGATCGGCCCCGCCGCCGTCCGGCTCAGGCGTCGAAGTCGTACTCCAGGACGTAGGAGGCGGCGTCGAGGATCATCTCGTTGAGTTCGACGACCTGGCCCTCGTCGGCGAAGGCGGTGCGGCAGATCAGGATGACCGGGGTGCCTGCGGAGAGTTCGAGGCGGGTCGCCTCCTCGGCGGCGGGCATCCGGGAGCGGACCTCCTCGCGGAAGTGCACGGGCTTGGCGCCGATCTCGGCCAGGCGGGCGTAGGTGCCGCCTGGGCCGGTGTCCTCGCGGGTGATCGCGGTGCCGGCGACCAGGACGGCCGGCAGGTAGGAGGTGGAGAGCAGCACCGGCTTGCCGTCCAGCACGAAGCGGCGGTGCCGCACGCACATCGGGGAGCCCGCGTCCACCCCGAGCACCCTGGCCACGTGTTCGGGGGCGCCCCGCTCGGTGACGGACACCTGGTCGACCACCAGGCTGCGGTTGTCGATGTCCGCCGACCATATCGACCGGCCGGAGCCCCACTGCCCCTGCGCCAGCCGCTGGATGCCGCGCCGGCGCAGCGGCCGGAAGTCCCGGACGAACACCCCGGCACCCCTGCGGGCCTCCGCGATGCCCTCGCTCTGCAGCACGCCCAGCGCCTGGCGGGCCGTCATCCTGGCCACGCCGTACTCGTCCATCAGGTCGTTCTCGCCGGGCAGCCGGTCGCCCGCGCGGTAGCGGCCGGTGTCGATGGCCGCCTTCAGGGAGTCGGCGATCCGCTGGTACTTGGGCTGCTTGTCGCCACTGCTGCCGGTCATCGCCGCTCCCTCTCCCCCGGACAATCGTAGGCGCGCCCGCGGTCGCCGGTAAGGAGATACGACCGTTGACATCTCTAGAGATATTAGCTTCTCTAGAGATGTCTGCCAGTCGCTGACGGAGCGAAGGAGCAGTGCGGTGACCATCCGACAGCGCAACACCCCGGCCTACCGGCCGCACGTGGGTGAACTCGTCTACGACCGCAGGACCGGACGCACCGGCATCTACATGGACACCATCGGCGGCGAGCACTACCTGCGCCCCGAGCACGGCGGCCGCGAATGGACCGCCGAACCCCATCACGTCTCACCGGCCCCCGAGCCCCGCGATTCGACTGAATGCCTCCAGCCCCGGTAATTGCGGCGAAACCCACGCAAACCATGGCATTCGGGCGCCCGTAATCTCCCCGGTGAATCCGGAATTCCGGAACGCTTCGGGGGGCGCCGCCGGGCACGTTACGGATGACCCCGGTCACCACGGGTGCGTCGAGGACGGGAATCGGCCACCGGCCGGCCCGCACACGAATTGGCGCGCACAAAACAGCAGTGCCCCGGCGCCCGGACGGGGGCGCGGGGGCACTGGGTCGGAACGACTTACGGGTGGCCCATGATGATGTTCTCCGGTTCGAACGTCTTGCCCGGCTCGCCGGTGGCCGGCGCCTTGGGGTCCTCCGCACCCTCGCCACCGAACAGGTCGTTCTCGATCGCCGTCTTCTGCGCGTCGGAGGGCGCGGCGTACTCGGTCGGGTTCGAGGACGCGGTCACCGCGCCCTCGACAGCCTTGCCCGCTTCCACAGCGGCGGCCGGAGCCTCAGTCGTCGTCCCGTTCTCGGGCGTCGACAGCACCGGGGTCTCGCTCTGGTCGTTGGCCATTGGGCGGCCGCCTTTCGGTCATCAAATGTGTTCAGCCCGACCTCCGTGGCGCGGGCGCGGGGACAGTATCGTAGGGTTGATTAAATGTCCGATAAACATCGTGCGGCTTGCGGTGCCGTCCGGCAGAGTCGGGCGTCCGCCTAAGCTGAAGCATCACGGCGGACCGCCGAGCGCCCATTCACGGAATCGACACCACAGGCCATCGGGGGACTTCATGGAGTTTCGGGAGACGCCGCAGGCACCTGCGCTGCGCTTCCAAGTCCTCGGTCCGGTCCAGGCCTGGCTCGACGGCAAGCCCCTTTCCCTCGGTTCTCCCCAGCAGCAGGCCGTGCTGACCACCCTTCTGCTGCACTCCGGGCGCCCGGTCACCACGCAGGACCTGGTCGACTCGCTCTGGGGCGAGCGTCCCCCGGCCCAGGCCGTGGCCGCGCTCCGCACGTACGTCTCCCGTCTGCGCTCGGTGATCGAGCCCCAGCGGGAGGTGCGCCGCCCCGCCGAACTCCTGGTCTCGGTCGCCGACGGCTACGCCCTGCGCATTCCCGGCGAGGCCCTCGACCTCTCGGTCTTCGAAAAACTCTCCGCCGAGGCCGCAGCGGCCCGCACCTCGGGTGACAAGCACAAGGCGCACCGACTGCTGGCAGAGGCGCTGGACCTGTTCAGCGGCCGTCCGCTCACGGGCATCCCCGGTCCGTACGCAGACGCCCAGCGGTTGCGGCTGGCGGAGCGCCAAGTCGCCGTCGCCGAGGAACTGTGCGCCGCCGCCCTCGACATCGGCCTGCACGCCGAGATCGTCGTCGAACTCAACAATCTGACGGCCGAGCACCCGTTGCGCGAGCGTCTGCGCGAGTTGCTGATGCTGGCGCTGTACCGCTGCGGCCGTCAGGCCGAAGCGCTCGGTGTCTACACCGACACCCGCAAGCTGCTCATCGAGGAGCTCGGGGTCGAACCGGGCGTCGGCCTGTCCTCGATGCACAACCGCATCCTGGCCGCCGACCCGACACTCGCCGTACCGGCCGCCCAGGCCTCGGTCACTCGCGAGGACAGTCCGGCCGCACCGCCCGCCCCGGCGCAACTCCCCGCCGACGTCTCGGATTTCAGCGGGCGATCGGAGCTGGTGGGGGACCTCTCGACGGTCCTGATGAACGCCACCGGCCAGGCCGTGGTGGTGACCTCGCTGGCAGGCATCGGCGGCGTGGGCAAGACCACTCTCGCCGTGCACGTCGCCCACCGCGTCCGCGCCGAGTTCCCGGACGGTCAGTTGTACGTCGACCTGCGCGGAGCGGGCGCCTCACCCGCCGACCCGGTGGTCGTCCTGGGCGACTTCCTGCACGCGCTCGGGGTCACGGAGACACCCGACTCACTCGAACAGCGCGCGGCTCTCTACCGCTCGCTGCTCGCCAGCCGGCGGATGCTGATCCTGCTCGACAACGCACGGGACGCCGACCAGATCCGGCCGCTCATCCCCGGTGTCTCCGGCTGCGCGGTGCTCGCCACCAGCCGTTCCCGGTTGGCCGGCATCCCCGGCGCCCAGCTGTTCGACGTCGAGGAACTAACTCCCGCCGAAGCGCTCACCCTCTTCTCGGCCATCGTGGGCGAGCAGCGGGTCGCCGCCGAGCCCGAGGCTGCCATGAAGGTGGTCACCGCCTGCGGCTTCCTGCCACTGGCGGTCCGCATCGCCGCCGCCCGGCTGGCCAGCCGGCCGCGCTGGAGCGTCTCCGACCTGGCCAGTCGGTTAGCCGACCAGCGGCGGCGCCTGGACGAACTCCAGCTCGGCAACCTCGCCGTGGAGACCACCATCGGGCTCGGCTACGGACAGCTGTCCGTGGACGAGGCCCGTGCCTTTCGGCTGCTCGCCCTGATCGACTCCCCCGACATCCCGCTGGTCGCCGCCGCGGCGCTGCTGGGTGTCGACGAGTACACGGCCGAGGACCTCGCCGAGGCGCTGGTCGAGGCGAACATGCTGGAGTGCTTCACCCCCGGCCGCTACCGCTACCACGACCTGCTCCGGCTCTACGCTCAGCGGAAGAACGAGCGGATCGGGGACACCGAGGAGCAGGAAAGGGCAGTGGCGCGGCTGCTCGACCTGCTGATCCCGACCGTCCGCAACGCTGCCCGAACCATCGAACCGGACGACGCCGAGCCCGAGCTGCTGACCACACCCTCCTCCCCGGGCATGGGCCTGCCAACCAGCGGCTCCGCCCAGGACTGGCTCCGGACCGAGGGCGCTCTGCTGCTCAGTGCCATGGCCACGGCGGCGAACGGACCCATCAGCTCGCAGCACGCGGCGATCGACCTGCTGATCCTGCTGTACGGTCTCGGCCCCGACCCCACCCACGGCCCGCAGGTCCGCCCGATCCTGGAGACCCTCAGCCAGGAAGCGGAGCAGCGGGGCGACTCCGCCGCTCTCGCACGGCTTCATTTCGCTCTCGGCGCTCTGAAGTCCGTCGCCAGCGACTTCCAGAATGCCGAGCACTCACTGCGGCGCAGCCTCGACCACCAGGCTCCGGACGAGCCGACCGTCCTGCTGCTGGCCACGGCCAACACGCTCGGCGTGATCCTCAGCGTCGGCAACCGACCGGCCGAGGCTCTGCCGTTCCTCGAACAGGCGCAGGCCATCAACCGACAGGTCGGCACGGCGTTCGGTGAAGCGCGGATCGTCAGCAACCTCGCCCGGGTCCAGCATCGACTGGGCATGACCGAGACGGCGATCAGCTCGGCCGAAGACGGTGTCGCAGCGGCTCGGGCGTCCAAGAACGGTCCGCTGCTCGCCCAGACCCTCTACCAGCTGGGCGTGGTGCTCTCCGGCGGCGAGGCCGTCCCCTACTTGCAGGAGGCGCACCGGCTCTACCAGTCCCAGCGGAATCCCCTGTGGGAGGGCTACACCCTGGCCCGCCTCGCCTCCGCGCTGCTCGCCGCCGAGCAGTACCCCGAGGCCGCCGAGGCCGCCGGTCAGTCACTCGCGATCGGGCAGGACATGGATTCCGTCTACTGCCAGGGCCTGGCCAACGCTGCCCTCGGCGAGGCGCTGCTCGCCCTGGCCCAGCCGGCCCGTGGCCTGGCCTGTCTCCAGGAGGCGCACGCGATCTTCACGCGGCTCGGTGTGCCGGAGGCCTCCCCCGTGGCGGACCTCATCTCCCGACAGCACACCGAGCCCTTCTCTTCTTCCCCCGCGCCGTGAGGCCTCCGCCCCCCCACGGAGAACCTCCCCCGATCCGCGCGTCGGCGCTCCCGCAGCCCCCCGGCTGCGGGAGCGCCCTCAACGCTTCCCCGGCGCTGGACTCAACTGTGCACTCCGCCGATTGACATTCGATAAACGTCCGATTGTCAGCCTGCGGACCGGCAAAACCGCAGGTCAGCGCCGTCGCCCCGGCGCTCCGCACGGCGTGCGGCACCGCACGCACCACCCTGCCCGCACCGAAGTGCTTCCGCGGACCCGACCCACTTCGGCCCAAGCATGACGAGTTGGCCGGAAAGGGACCCCATGGCGCAGTGATCGCGCATATTCTCAGATGCCAGTACGCACACGAGTGTCTGCCGACAACGTGTCGGGGTGCAGGCCGTCTGTGTGACGCGGGGAGCGTGACGTACCGCCACCGGCAGCGGCCCAGGAGGCTGCGGAGGAGCCGACCGGAGGCCACGGGTGGAAGGGTGCCTCTCAACGTGACGACCGGACAGATATCCGACCCGTTCCCCGTCGGCGAGGACGCTGGCGACGACGGGCCCGACGTGCGACGACGCCGGGCGGCACGGGCCTTGCAGGCGGTCGCCTTCGACACCATCGGAGCCGGGTACGGCGAGGCGTTCCCCGCCAAGGACGGGCAGCTGGAGTGCGGGCGGCGGCTGCTCGCCGCGCTCGAACCCGGGGCCCGGGTGCTGGACGTGGGCTGCGGCACCGGTGAGCCGACGCTCCGCCAGCTGACGTCCGCCGGGCTGCGGGTGACGGCGGTGGACCTCTCGGACGTGATGCTCACGCTGGCCCGTCGAGCCGGGGACACCGGCCCGTTTCCGGCCGAGTTCCACCGGATCGACCTGTACGATCTGGCCACCGAGCGCGCCGGCCGGGTCTGGGGCGCGCCCGGACTGGGCCCGGCGGGCCACGGCTCCTTCGCCGCCGTCACCGCGTTCTTCTCACTGATCCTGCTGCCGCAGGACGAGATCCCGACCGTGCTCGTCCGGCTGCGCGAGCTCCTGCGACCCGGCGGACTGCTGGCCCTCGGCATGGTCGAGGCCGACCTGGATCACGTTCCGCTTCCGTTCCTTGGCAGAGAGCTGCGGATCAGTGGGTATCTGCGGGAGGATCTGGAGCGGGTTCTGGTTGACGCGGGTTTCGCCGTCGAGGATCGCTCGGGGCATCCGTACGCGCCGGCCAGTACCACGCTGCCGCCGGAGGAACAGCTGTTCCTGCGCTGTCGACGCGTCGGCTGACCGACCAGCGGACCGGGCCAGCGGACCGGGCCCACCGAGCACACCTCCACACCACACCGAATCCAGGACAGGCAGCCGTGCGCGACCAGCTCAAGACCGAGGCGGAGCCGCCGTCCGCCGTCCCGGGCCAGCGCCGCCAGCTCCCGGCCCGGGCAGCGGCCCCGGCGAAGCCGCCGACGGCACGGCCGGACCGCGCGGGCGCGGCGGGCGGGGTGGCGGACCGCCTCGCCTACCTCGACGCGGCGACCCGGCGGATCAACAGCGCCCTCGACCTGGCCGCGACCCTGCGCAACATCGGCCGGGTGCTGGTTTCGACCCTCGCCGACGCCGCCGTCGTCCACCTGCGCGACCCGCTGCCCAACGTCGAACGCGAACCCGGCTTCCCGGAGGAGCTGCGGATCCACCACAGCACGGGCACCCGGATCGGCCGCCGCGGCCGCAAGAGCGGCGCGGACGACCGGCACCGCTCCCGGTACGGCTCCCGGTCGACCGCCGACACCGGCCCGGCCACCCCGGTCACCCGCGGCGGCGCGCTGGCGCACATCCTGCTGAGCCGCCGCCCCGCCGAGTCGGCGGTCCTCGGCACGCCCGCCGCCGAGCGCACCGAGGCGCTGCTGCGCGAGCTGTACGGCACCCGGGGGCTGGCGCGGCTGGCCCCCGGCACCTCGGTCGTCGCGCTGCCGCTGCGCGGGCGCAAGGCCGTCCTCGGTCTGCTGGTGCTGATCCGCCGGCCCCCTGAACGCACCGGCCGGTCGGCCTTCGACGCGGCCGACACCGCGACCGCCGCGCACCTGGCGACCCAGGCCGGGCTGGCGGTGGACACCGCGCTGCGCTACGCCCGCGAGTGGGAGATAGCCAACGAACTCCAGCGCAGCATGCTGCCGTTGCGCCTGCCCCAGTCGCACGGCGTCCGGCTCGCCCAGCGCTACCTGCCCGGCGAGCGCGGCGCGCAGGTCGGCGGCGACTGGTACGACGCGGTGCCGCTGCCCGGCAACCGGGTCGCCCTGATCGTCGGCGACGTGATGGGCCACTCGCTCACCTCTGCCGCCATCATGGGCCAGCTGCGCACCAGCGCCCAGACCTTGGCCGCACTCGACCTGCCGCCGCACGAGGTGCTCTACCACCTGGACGAGCAGGCCCAGCGGCTCGGCCGCGAACAGCACCTGGCCACCTGCGTGTACGCGGTGTACGACCCGATCGCCAACCGGGTGGTGCTGGCCAACGCCGGGCACGTCCCGCCGGTGCTGGTCCGCCCGGACGGCACGGCCGAGTTGGTGGAGCTGGACTCCGGGGCGCCGATCGGGGTCGGCGGCGTGGACTTCAACTCCGTCGAGCTGCCCGCCCCGCCCGGCTCGGCCCTGCTGCTGTTCACCGACGGCCTGGTGGAGACCCGCACCCGCCCGCTCAGCGACGGCCTGGAGGTGCTCCGCGCACGGATCGCGGCGGCCCGCTGGCAGTCCCCCGAGCAGCTGTGCCAGGAGGCCCTGCGCATCCTGCCGCCCGGCGACCGCGGCGACGACATCGCCCTGCTGGGCGCCTGCTTCGACGGCATCCCGGCCGGGGACGTCGCCCACTGGTACCTGCAGCCGCGCAACGAGACGCCGGGCCGGGCCCGCCGGCTGGCCGCGCACACGCTGCGCCGCTGGGGGCTGGACGAGCTGAGCGAGGCGACCGAGCTGATGGTCAGCGAGCTGGTGACCAACGCCGTCCAGCACGCGACCCGGCCGGTCACCCTCAGCCTGGTGCGCACCACCCGGCTGCGCTGCGAGGTCGGCGACGACAGCCCGCTGCTGCCGCGCCCGCGCCGCACCGGTCCGGAGGACGAGCGCGGACGCGGGCTGCAGATAGTGGCCCGGTGCGCGGACCGCTGGGGCGCGACCCGGCTGGGCACCGGCAAGGTGGTCTGGTTCGAGCAGCGCCTGCCCCAGGCCGCGGTCCTGCCCGTGAAGTGACCCCGGTGAGGCGGCCGCGCGCCCGGCGGGAGGGCTCCTGCCGGGGCGCGCGCGTGACCGGGTCTCAGACCCCGGCGGGCTGCCTCGTCTCCCGCTGCTCCTCCTCCAGCCGGGTGATCAGCCGCTCGCCCTCCATGTCCACCTTCGGCACGACCTTCTCCAGCGGCTTCGGGAACCACCAGGCCGCCTTGCCGAACAGTGCCATCGCGGCCGGCACCAGGGCCATCCGCACCACGAAGGCGTCCACCAGCACGCCCACCGCGAGGGCGAAGCCGATCGGCTGGACGATCGGGTCGTGGCCGAGGACGAAGGCGCCGAACACCGAGATCATGATCAGCGCGGCCGCCGTGACCACCCGGGCGCCGCCCTTCACCCCGCCGACGACCGCCTCGCGCGGGGCCTTGCCGTGGACGTACTGCTCCTTCATCCCGGAGACCAGGAACAGCTCGTAGTCCATCGCCAGCCCGAACAGCACGCCGATCAGCAGGATCGGTACGAAGCTGACCACCGGGCCGACCTTGGGCACGTCGATCAGGCCGCCCAGCCAGCCCCACTGGTAGACCGCGACCACCGCGCCGAGCGAGGCCAGGATGCTGAGCAGGAAGCCCAGCACCGCCTTGAGCGGCACCAGCACGGAGCGGAAGGCCAGCGCGAGCAGCACCAGCGCGATGCCCACGATCACCGCGACGAACGGCGGCAGGGCCTGGCCGAGCTTGGTGGAGACGTCGATGTTGGCGGCGGTGGTACCGGTGACGGCGATGGTCGCGCCGGTCGCGGACTCGATCCCGGCGCGCTGGTCGCGGATCTCGTTGACCAGCGCCCTGGTGTCCTCGTCGTCCGGGCCGGTCGTCGGGATGACCGGCACCAGGGCGGTGCCGCTGGCCCGGTCGACCTTGGGCGGCAGCAGCGTCCGGACGCCCTTCAGCCCCTGCAGCTTGCCCGCCACGCCCTGCACCGCCCGCTCCGGCTGCGGGGTGCCGTGGGCGTCCACGACGACCACCAGCGGCGCGTTGAAGCCCGGGCCGAAACTGTCGCTGACCAGGTCGTACGCCTTGCGGCCGTCCGTGCCGACGGCCTGTGAGCCGCCGCCCGGCAGACCGAGGTCCAGGCTCGCGGCGGGCACCGCCATGGCGCCGAGCCCGGCCAGGCCGACCAGCAGGACGGGCAGCGGGCGGCGGACCACGAAGCGGGCCCAGCGCTCGCCCATGGTGACCTTGCCGTGGGTGGCCAGTGCCCGCTTCCAGATCGGCAGCCGGTCGATCGCCCGCCCGGTGAAGCCGAGCACCGCGGGCAGCAGCGTGATCGCGACCAGGACGGCCACCACGACGGCACCGGAGGCGGCCAGACCCATCACGGTGAGGAAGGGGACGCCGGCGACGGCGAGTCCGGCGAGGGCCACCACCACGGTCAGGCCGGCGAAGACGACGGCGCTGCCGGCGGTCGCGGTGGCCCGGGCGGCGGACTCCTCCGGCTCCAGCCCCTCGTCCAGGTGGCGGCGGTGGCGGAACAGGATGAACAGCGCGTAGTCGATGCCGACCGCGAGGCCGACCATCAGCGCCAGCACCGGCGCGGTGGTGATGATCTCGAACGAGCCGGTCAGCGCCAGCAGTCCGGCCATCGCCACCGCGACGCCGACCAGCGCGGTCAGCAGCGGCAGCCCGGCGGCCACCAGGGTGCCGAGCGTGATCACCAGCACCACCGCGGCCACCACCAGGCCGATCGACTCGGAGCCGCCCTCGATCTGCGCGAACCGGTTGTACGCGTCGCCGCCGAAGGCGACGTCCAGCCCGGCCGCACGGGCCGGTTCGGCGGCGGCCCTCACGGCGTCGCGCTCCTGGTCGGTGACGTCGGCGAGCTTGTGGTCGAAGGAGACCAGTGCGATCGCGACCCTGCCGTCCGGGGACACCGCGCCGGTGGCGTACGGGTCGGGAACCGCGGCCACGCCGGGGACGTGGGCGATCCGGCCGACGGCCTCGCCGACCGCCGTGGTCGCCCCGGGCGAGGCGATGCCGCCGGACGCCGGGGCGGCGAAGACCACCTGGGCGGAGCCGTGGCCCTGCTCCGGGAAGGCGCCCTTGATCCGGTCCAGGGTGGCCTGTGCCTCCGTCCCCGGGACCTTGAACTCGTCGCTGGTCTTGCCCGCGAACGCGCCGGCGGCCCCGCCGATCGCGATCAGCAGCGCGATCCAGACGGCCAGCACGGCGCGCCTTCTCCTGAAGCAGTGGCGGCCCAGTCGGTACAGGTATGTGGCCAAGGTCTGACCCCTCGCGTGCGGTCGGCGGACAGGCGGGTGCCTGAGCGAACCCCTCCCACGGTAGACCCAACTTTGTCGAGTGACAAAGTTGGCCGACAAAATCAGACGACGCAGTTGCTCGACCATGGCGCTACCCTGGCTGGATGGCTCATGTCCCCGCCTCCGAACGCCGGCCGCAGCTGGTCCGGGCAGCGATCGACCTGATGACCCGGGAAGGGGTCGCCACCGCCAGCACCCGCGCGATCGCGGCCGAGCTGGGCGTGGCACAGGCGACGGTGCACTACACCTTCGGCACCAAGAAGGACCTCTACCGGGCCGTGGTCGAGGAGGTCGCCGCCCAGTTCATCGGCCAGGTGCGCGCCGCCTCCCCGGGCGACGGCCCGTTCGGCGAACAGGTCCGCACCCTGGTGTACGCGCTCTGGGACGCCGCCACCGGCGAGGACGGGCGCTGCGTACTGCTGAGCGAGTTCGAGACGCTGGCGATGCGCGACCCGGACGTGCGGGAGATCATGCTCGGGCTGCAGTGCGCGATCGAGGGCACCGCCACCGAGATGATCACCGCCCTCGCCGCAGCCCACGGACTGACCCTGGCCACCCCCGTCGACCGGATCGCCGTTCACTTCCTGAGCGGCTTCGACGGCCTGACCGCCCGCCACCTGATCCGGCGCCACCCGGGCGAACGGCCCGACCCGGAGACCCTGGAGGCGCTGGACGTGCTGGTGGCGACCACGGTCGGGCTCTGCCTCGGCGAGGCGGCGGGCCGGCCCTGACCGGCCCCTCCCCCGGCCCTCGGCCTCCCCGCCTCCGGCCCTCGACCTCCCGTCCCTAGCCCGCGTCCTCCCCGCCGACGATCCGCACCGGCAGCTCGGCCAGCACCTCGCGCAGCGCCGCCGCGAAGCGCTCGTACTCGGCACTGCGGGCCGAGCCCGGGCGGGTGGCCAGCCCGATCCGGCGGCCGGGCGCCGGGGCGGCGAAGCGGACGGCCGCCAGCCGGTCGGTGCGTCCGGCCTCCACGTCCAGCGCGGTGGCGGGCAGCAGGGTCACCCCGAGGCCCCCGGCGACGAGCTGGACCAGGGTGGACAGGCCGGCCGCCCGGGTGGTGGAGCCGGCCGGGTCGGCGCCGACCTCTCGGCAGATGTCGAGGGCCTGGTCGCGCAGGCAGTGGCCCTCCTCCAGCAGCAGCACGTCCAGGTCGAGCAGTACGTCGCGCGGGACGTCGATCCGCCCGGCGAGCGGGTGCCCGGGCGGGGCGACCAGGACGAAGTCCTCGTCGAACAGCGGGATGTCCCGGGTCGGCGAGGCCCCGCCGGCCGGGAGTGCCAGCAGCAGGACGTCCAGGCGTCCGGCGGCCAGGCCCTCCAGCAGCGAGGGGGTGCGCTCCTCGTGGACGTGCAGCTCCAGCTCGGGGAACCGGTCGCGGACCAGCCGCAGCACGGTGGGCAGCAGGTACGGCGCGACGGTCGGGATCACCCCGAGGTGCAGCGGCCCGGTGAACGGGCGCCGGGCGGCCTCCACCTCCTCGGTGAGGGCCTGCAGCGAGGCGAGCACCCGACGGGCGTGCTCGTGCACGCGCTCACCCAGGGGAGTGACGATCACCTTGCGCGTCGTACGCTCGACCAGCTGCGCGCCCAGCGACTCCTCCAGCGCCGCGACCGCCCCGGACAGCGCGGGCTGGCTGGTCCCGGTCGCGGCGGCAGCCTCCCGGAAGTGCCGGTGCTCGGCCACCGCGACGAAGGCCCTGAGCTGGGCGACCGTCGGGGTGCGCGGACTGCGGACTGTGGCGCTCCCCACAGCCGACTCGGGTTTGGCGGCGGCACCCCTGCGGGGGCCGCGGCGGGACGGGGACGGTTCGGCACTGATAGCAATCTCCGATCAGACACATCAAGTGTAGCTATTTCCCTGATCAGTCCACGATGTGGAATTGTTGAACGCGTCCGGAATCCGGACAAAATCCCGCAGTCTCATGTTCTGGAGAAGCGAACGTGCTCACGATCGGTGACAAGTTCCCCGAGTTCGACCTCAAGGCCTGCGTCGACCTGGACGCCGCGAGCGCCTTCGCCGACATCGACCACAAGACCTACGAGGGCAAGTGGAAGATCGTCTTCTTCTGGCCGATGGACTTCACCTTCGTCTGCCCGACCGAGATCGCCGCGTTCGGCAAGCTGAACGACGAGTTCGCCGACCGTGACGCCCAGATCCTCGGTGTCTCCGGCGACTCCGAGTTCGTGCACCACGCCTGGCGCAAGGACCACAAGGACCTGCGCGACCTGCCCTTCCCGATGCTGGCCGACATCAAGCACGACCTGATGCGCGCCTGCGGCGTCGAGGGCGAGGACGGCACCGCCCAGCGCGCCGTGTTCATCGTCGACCCGAACAACGAGATCCAGTTCGTCATGGTGACCGCCGGCTCCGTCGGCCGTAACCCCAAGGAGGTCCTGCGGGTGCTGGACGCCCTGCAGACCGACGAGCTGTGCCCGTGCAACTGGAACAAGGGCGAGGACACCCTCGACGCCCAGGCCCTGCTGGCGGGCTGACCCATGGCTCTCGACGACCTGAAGGCCGCCCTCCCGGACTACGCCAAGGACCTCAAGCTCAACCTGGGCTCGGTCATCGGCAACTCCGACCTCCCCGCCCAGCAGCTCTGGGGCACCGTGCTGTCCTGCGCGATGGCCACCCGCAGCCCCGGCCTGCTGCGCGAGCTGGAACCCGAGGCCAAGGCCAACCTCTCCCCGGAGGCGTACACCGCCGCCAAGGGCGCGGCCGCGATCATGGGGATGAACAACGTCTACTACCGGACGCTGCACCTGCTCTCCGACAAGGAGTACAGCACGATGCGGGCCGGTCTGCGGATGAACATCATCGGCACCCCGGGCGTCGAGAAGGTCGACTTCGAGCTCTGGTGCTTCGCGGTCTCGGCCATCAACGGCTGCGGCCAGTGCCTCGACTCGCACGAGGCCGTGCTGCGCAAGGCCGGCGTCGAGCGGGAGGTCATCCAGGCCTCGATGAAGATCGCCGCCGTGCTGCAGGCCGTGGCCGGCGTCCTCGACTCCGAGGCCGCCCTCGCCGCCGTCGACGCCTGACGCACCCCGTAACCCCTGACGGGCCCCTCCGCTTGCCGGAGGGGCCCGTCGGCGTTTCCCGCACCTCTCGGCATGTCCAACTCCGCTACAGTGCAAGGCGCCCGCCACCGCCCCGGCCGGCAACGACCACCCCGGCCGTCGCCCGCCGAGGCGGTCGTCAGTCGGCCGCCGCCGCGGGCTGGGCCGTCGGCGGCTGGGCCCCGGCCGGCTGGGCGGCCGCGGTGCGTTCGGCGGCTTCGCGGGCGGCTTCGAGGGCGGTGAAGACCGCCTGGCCGGCCTCGTTGCGGCGGCGCAGGTGGCCGACCACGGTGTTGGTGACGGCGATCAGCGGGACGGCGACGACCGCGCCGCCGATGCCGCCGATGATGCCGCCGGCCGCGACGCCGAGGACCACGCCGAGCGGGTGGACGCGGACGGCCCGGCCGAGGATGAGCGGCTGGAGGATGTGGCTCTCCACCTGCATCACCGCGATCAGCACCACCAGCACCATCAGGGCCGTCCACGGCCCCTGGGTGACCAGGGCGATCAGGACCGCGACCGTCCCGGTGACCAGGGCGCCGACGAGCGGGACGAAGGCGCCCAGGAAGATGATCACGGCCAGCGGCATGGCCAGCGGCACGCCCAGCAGGTCGATGCCGATCCCGATGCAGACCGCGTCGATGAAGGCCACGCACACGGTGCCGCGCACGTACGCGGTGAGGGTCGCCCAGGCCTTCGGGCCGGCGCCGGCCATCGCGAAGCGGGAGTGCCGGGGCAGCCCGCGCAGCGCCCAGTTCCAGATCCGCTCACCGTCGTAGAGGAGGAAGAAGGTGGTGAAGAAGGTCATCAGCAGCGAGGTCAGCACCTCGACGGCGATCTGCGCGCCGGTGATGGAGGCCGAGGTGAGCTGATCGGTGTTGGTGGTGATGGCCTTGGTGATCTGGTCTGCGAAGTCCTTGATCTGCTGCTGGGTCAGGTGCAGCGGCCCGTTGACCATCCAGTCCCGCAGCTGGTTGACGCCGTCCTTGACCTGGGCCGTGACGTCCGGCAGGTTGGTGGACACCTGCCAGACCACGAACCAGCCGACCAGCCCGATCCCGGCCAGGCCGCTGAGGAAGACCCCGCCCGCGGCGAGCGAGCGCGGCACCCCGCGCCGGCGCAGCCAGGAGACCGAGGGTTCCAGCAGGGCGGCGATCAGCAGCGAGGCCAGCACCGAGAAGGCGACCAGCCGCAGCATGTCGACGACGTAGAAGAGGACGTAGAGGGCGGCGCCGAGCAGCAGCAGCCGCCAGGTCGACTCGGCGGCGACCCGCAGGCCCCACGGCACCGCCTCGGCGGGGGTGGCGGGCCGACCGGGGTGGTACTCCCGGCCGAGTCCGGCGTGCGCGGTGGGGGCGGGCGGTGCGACGGCCGCGGCCGTCGGGGCCGCCGTCGCGGGCTCCGGTGCCTGGGACTCGGCCGCTGCCGCGGCGGCCACCGGCGCGGGGGCGGGCGCGGGATCGGCGCGCGGGACCGGGACCGGACCGGGCACCTCGGCGGGGAGCTCGTCCGGGTCGGCCGCCATCGCGGCGCGTCGGCGCCGTTCGATCACGGCGGCCGCGCTCGCCACCACGGCCATGCCCTTGGCCACGGCCTTGAAGGCCTTTCCGCCCCGCGCCATCCTCGCTACCACCGCTTCCCTGCCGGACCCGCCGAGTCCGGCGGTAACGCCGTGGGTCCCGCCACGGCCGTCAGGGATGACGCTACCCGGCGGGGACCGGGCCGGGCCGCCCGCCGGGGAGGTTCGATGCGATCGCTTCCTCCGCGGATCAGGACAAAACGCTAGGTTTCACAGGGTTTCGCCCACGTACGGTGGGGGAGGAGTTCGAACAGGGCGACCGGGTCGTCCCAGCCGTCCCACTCATCCTGTTCGACCGTCGAAGAAGCCAACCGCCGGCGGACCGGCCGGTGCGGAGAGCAACCAGGACCCCTCCCCGCGCCCCGCGTCCGCAACCAGGACCGCACCGCCCGCGGGCGCACTGGTCAGCGCAGCCCGGGCGGCGCGGCCCGCCCCCGTCGGCCACGAGCCGCGAACACCACGGCCCCCGGCCGCTCGTCGACGGAGGAGCGGCCGGGGGCCGTGCGGAGTGCGCCGCCCCTCGGGGCGGCGGGCCCTCCTAGTACCAGTTGTGGGCCTGCCAGAACGACCAGGCGCCACAGGGGCTGCCGTAGCGGCTGTTCATGTAGCTGAGGCCCCACTTGATCTGTGTGGCCGGGTTGGTGCGCCAGTCGGCACCGGCCGAGGCCATCTTGGAGCCGGGCAGGGCCTGGACCAGACCGTAGGCGCCGGAGCTGCTGTTGGTCGCGGTGTAGTCCCAGCCGCTCTCGCGCTTCACGATCTGGCTGAAGCACTGGAACTGGGCGTCGTTGCCGACGATCTGCCGGGCCATGTCCTGCACGGAGCCGGGGCTGACCGAGACGGCCGGAGCGCTGTCGTCCACCGCGGCCATCGCCGAACGCGACTTGGAGCGGTTGGCGGCGGCGGCATCGGCGGCACGCTGGTCGGCGGCGGCCTTGGCAGCCTTGTCCGCGTCGGCCTTGGCCTGGGCGTCGGCCTTCGCCTGGGCGTCGGCGGCGGCCTTCTGGCGCGCGGCCTCCTCGGCTGCCTTCTGCTCGGCGGCAGCCTTGGCCGCTGCGTCGGCAGAGGCCTGCTGGGCGGATGCCTGCTGGCCGATGTTGTCACTGACGGTCTGCGCCTGGGCGCCAGAGGGGACTTCGGCAAGCAGGGTCGCGCCGGCGACGTCGACCGTCTGCGTGGTCTTGCCCTCGCTGCCCGAGGCCATGCCGACGACGGCACCGACAGCGGTGACGGCGGTGGCGGAGGCCACAGCAACTCCCCGGACCGAGATCCGAGTCACATGCATTCCTTCCAGCATCGCCCACGCGTGACCGTGCGGACGCAACATGCCCCTTGGCACGGACCTCCGCACGGTGCTCTGGTCACGGGAGGTGCTGGCCCGGCGTCCGGCCGAGGTGAGGCGACCGGGCGTTGGAATCGGGCGGCGTACGGCTCAACGGTCTTCAATTGTGCGTCCACCGACCGGAGTTGGTGGACCTTCCGGGGCCTTACTTCCGAGCTCCGGAAGCCCTGCCGCGCCGTACGCGGGGCCTGACAGAACCCTCACCATGCCGCACCGGGCACTGTCGACGCAATTCCCGCCTGCGTGGCGCATGTCACATTCACCGCGCGGGAGTTCTCCGGACAGAAAGCACTCGATGTGATGAAAGGGGCGGGGCCCGCTCCGTCAGGAACGGGCCCCGCGCCACGAGTTGACCGCATTGTCCGGCTTTGCCCCGATCAAGGGCGGTTCATGGGTGGATGTCCTCCAGCATCTCCGTGACCAGCGCCGCGATCGGCGAACGCTCCGAGCGGGTGAGCGTGATGTGGGCGAAGAGCGGATGCCCCTTCAACTTCTCCACCACCGCCACGACCCCGTCGTACCGGCCGACCCGGAGGTTGTCCCGCTGCGCCACGTCGTGGGTGAGCACCACCCGCGAGCCCTGGCCGATCCGGGACAGCACCGTCAGCAGCACGTTGCGCTCCAGGGACTGGGCCTCGTCCACGATCACGAACGCGTCGTGCAGCGAACGCCCCCGGATGTGGGTGAGCGGCAGCACCTCCAGCATCCCGCGGGAGATGACCTCCTCGATCACGTCCGGGGTGGTGACCGCCGAGAGGGTGTCGAAGACCGCCTGCGCCCAGGGGCCCATCTTCTCCGCCTCGGAGCCCGGCAGGTAGCCGAGTTCCTGGCCGCCGACCGCGTACAGCGGCCGGAAGACCATCACCTTGCGGTGCTGCCTCCGCTCCAGCACCGCCTCCAGCCCCGCGCACAGCGCCAGCGCCGACTTGCCGGTGCCCGCCCGGCCGCCCATCGACACGATGCCGATGTCCGGGTCGAGCAGCAGGTCCAGCGCCACCCGCTGTTCGGCGCTGCGCCCGCGCAGCCCGAACGCCTCGCGCTCGCCGCGCACCAGTCGGACCCGCCCGTCGCCGGTCACCCGGCCGAGCGCCCGGCCGCGCACCGAGGTGAGCACCAGTCCGGTGTGCACCGGCAGCCCGTCGGCCCCGTCGACGTCCACTGCGGCGTCGTGGCCGGCCGCGAACAGCGCGTCCACCTGGTCGGCGGCGACGTGCAGTTCGGACATGCCCGTCCAGCCGGAGGTGATCGCCAGCTCGGCCCGGTACTCCTCGGCGAGCAGGCCCACCGAGCTGGCCTTGATCCGCAGCGGGAGGTCCTTGGAGACGACGGTGACGTCGTAGCCCTCAGCCTGGAGGTTGCGGGCGACCGCCAGGATCCGGGTGTCCGCCTCGCCGCCGCCGGCCCGGTAGCCGACCGGCAGTATCGAGACGTCCGAGTGGTTGAGCTCGACCCGGATGGTCCCGCCCAGTTCGCCGACCGGGATCGGCTCGTCGAGCCGGCCGTGGCGGATGCGGTAGTCGTCGAGCAGACGTAGCGCCTGGCGGGCGAAGTAGCCCAGCTCCGGGTGGTGCCGTTTGGCCTCCAACTCGGTGACGACCACCACCGGAAGGACGACCTCGTGCTCCTCGAAGCGGGTCATGGCGAGCGGGTCCGCCAGGAGCACGCTGGTGTCGAGAACGTACGTGCGCCGGTCTGGTGTCCGGCGGCTCTTGGAACTGACCACTAGGCCTCCAGAGCGGATGACCCTGCGTCATCCGCGGCAAGCCGGCCCCCGCTGCCCCAGTGGCCTCGGGGCCGGACTGACCGGAGTATTCCCAGGCGGGGAGCGGTGCATTCGCGCGCCCGGCGAACTGACGGATCATTGCCGGTGAACGTTTGGCCTCGCGCGCGGCCCGGGTAGGCCAGGCCTACGGCGGTCATTCCACACGGATCCATCCCGGGCCCGCCCCGGAGCCGTCCGGACGCAGCCCCGGGTCAGGGGTCAGAGACCCATCCGCCGGTGCCGCTGCTCGAAGGCGCGCAGCGCACGCAGGAAGTCGACCTTGCGGAAGGCCGGCCAGTACGCCTCGCAGAAGTAGAACTCGCTGTGGGCACTCTGCCAGAGCAGGAATCCGGACAGCCGCTGCTCGCCCGAGGTGCGGATGATCAGGTCCGGGTCGGGCTGGTTGGCGGTGTAGAGGTGCTCCGAGATGTGCTCGACGGTCAGGATCTCGGCGAGTTCCTCGATCGGGGTGCCGCGTCCGGCGTGCTCCTGGAGCAGCGAGCGGACGGCGTCGGCGATCTCGTGCCGGCCGCCGTAGCCGACGGCGACGTTGACGGTGATGCCGTCGATCGCGGCGGTCTCCTCGGCGGCGCGCTTGAGCACGTCGGCGGTGTGCTGCGGGAGGAGGTCCAGCGCGCCGACCGGGTTGACCCGCCAGCGGCGGGCGGCGGCCAGGCCGGTGACGGCGTCCTCGATGATGCCGAGCAGCGGGACCAGCTCGTCGGCGGGGCGGTCCAGGTTGTCGGTGGAGAGCATCCACAGGGTGACGACCTTGACGTGGGTCTCGTCGCACCAGCCGAGGAACTCGCTGATCTTGTCGGCGCCGCGCTGGTGGCCGTACGCGGTGGAGCCGCCGGTGGCCCTGGCCCAGCGGCGGTTGCCGTCCAGGATCACGCCGATGTGGTGCGGGGTGCGCGCGAGGTGGACCTCGACCCGGCGGCCGTAGAGCCCGTACATCCCGTCCAGCAGGGTGCGCAGCACCGGCGTCCGTTCGGCGACATCGCGCAGACCCATGGTTTCCCGGCCCCTCCGTGCTCGTTCAGGCTGGTGCGTCACCGCCCCGGCGCAGCCTACTCCGGCGCGCAGGCGCACGGTAAAGCCCCAGGTAGCGGTCTGGTCACGGTCCTGTACGAAGTCTGTCGCGACGGGTGTGTCGCGGCCTGCCGGGCGGTGCGCCCGGCGTGGACACGGAACGGTCTCCGAATCCTTAAGGGGGCCGTAAGCCGGTCGTCCGATGCTTGACGACCGGTAATGGTCTAGTCCAGGTTTTGACCGGGGCGGAACGGAACGGCCCGCCCCGGTCGAGTCGAGTCACCTGCGGACCCCTCCCCCACACGCGGCCGCCGCGCCCCCACCGCGGCGGCCGCTCCTTACCCAGGAGCGTCACCCATGGCCCGTACGCTGAACGAGCCCGCGCACAAGCGCCGGCGCAGCCCCCTCCCGGCCCTCGCGGCCGGCGCCACCGCCCTCGCCCTGGCCGGCGGCGGCCTCGCCCTCTTCGCCGGCGGCGCCGGCGCGGCGGTCGGCAACCTGGTCACCAACGGCGGCTTCGAGAGCGGGCTGGGCGGCTGGTCCTGCACCGGCGGCGCGACCGCGGTGTCCTCGCCGGTCCACTCCGGCAGCGGCGCGCTGCAGGCCGCCCCGGGCGCGGGCGACACCGCCGAGTGCTCCCAGACGATCAGCGTGCTGCCCAACAGCAGCTACACGCTCAGCGCCTGGGTGCAGGGCCCGTACGTCTACCTCGGCGCGCGCGGCACCGGCGGCACCGACCCGTCCACCTGGTCGAACCAGACCGGCTGGAACCAGCTGTCCACCGGCTTCACCACCGGGGCGAACACCACCAGCGTCACCGTCTACCTGCACGGCTGGTACGGGCAGGGCGCCTACCTCGCCGACGACGTGGCGCTGATCGGCCCGGGCGGCACCTCCACCCCGTCGCCGACGGCCACCCCGACGCCGACGGCCACCGCCACCGCCACCGCGACGCCCACCCGGACCGCGACGCCGACCCCCACCACGACGCCGACGGCCACGGCCACGCCGACCTCGACCCCGACCACCCCGCCGGCCACCGGCCTGCCCGCTCACGTGGTCACCGGCTACTGGCAGAACTTCGACAACGGCTCGACCCCGCAGCGCCTGAGCGACGTCCAGAACGCCTACGACATCATCGCGGTCTCCTTCGCCGACGCCGTGCCGACCCAGACCGGCGCGATCAGCTTCACCCTGGACCCGGGCCTGTCCAAGGCGCTCGGCGGCTACACCGACGCCCAGTTCCGCGCCGACGTCAAGGCCAAGCAGGCGGCCGGCAAGAAGGTCGTCCTCTCCATCGGCGGCCAGAACGGCGCGATCAGCGTCGGCGACGCCACCGCCGGGGCGAACTTCGCCAACAGCGCCTACGCGATCATCAAGGACTACGGCTTCGACGGCATCGACGTCGACCTGGAGAACGGCGTCCAGCCCGGCCCGCTCGGCAGCGCGCTGCACGCCCTGCAGGCCAAGGTCGGCCCCGGCTTCGTGCTGACCATGGCCCCCGAGACCATCGGGATGTACAGCACCTCCGGTGCCTACTTCCAGCTGGCGCTGAACACCAAGGACATCCTGACCGTCGTCAACACCCAGTTCTACAACTCGGGCGGCATGAACGGCTGCGACGGCAGGGTCTACGACCAGGGCACGATCGACTTCATCACCTCGCAGGTCTGCACCCACATCCAGGGCGGCCTGCGGCCCGACCAGGTCGGCATCGGCGTCCCCGCCTCCAGCCGGGCGGCCGGCGGCGGCTACGTCGACCCGTCGGTGGTGAACAACGCGCTCAACTGCCTGGCCACCGGCGAGAACTGCGGCAGCTTCGTGCCGCCGGCCAAGTGGCCCACCATCCGGGGCGCGATGACCTGGTCCACCAACTGGGACGCCAACAACGGCAACGCCTTCTCGAACGCGGTCGGCCCGTTCGTGCACAAGATGCCGTGAGCGGCCCCCGGGCCCGGGGCTTGCCCGACACGCTCCATTCCCTCCGGCGCGCCGCTCCTTGAGGGCGGGGCCCGCGCGCCGACGGCGGGGCCCGCCGTACCGGTTCCGGTACGGCGGGCCCCTTCCGTCACCGGCTCACCGGACGAGCACCGCGGTGAGCGCGCCGAGCAGCAGGAACGGACCGACCGGGACCTCGACTCCGCGCCACGGGCGCCGGCGGACCAGCAGGACGGCGGCCCGCAGGGTGCCCCAGAGCCCGGCGAGCACCACCGCGGCGAACAGCCCGCCGATCGCGACCCACCAGCCGTACCAGCCGAGCAGCCCTCCCAGGGCGAGCCCGAGCGGGGAGTCCCCGGGGCCCAACGCACCTGCCTGGACGGCGACTTCGAGCAGCGCGCCGACGGTCAGCGCGACCAGCAGGCAGCGCAGCAGCACCCCCGGGCGCCCCTCGGCCAGTGCCGCCACCGCCAGCAGCGCGGCCACCCCGGCCAGCAGCGGCACGCTCAGCCGGTACGGCAGTCGGCGCACCCGCCCGTCGGTGAAGCCGAGCGCCACCCCGAGCGCGCCCGCCCAGGCGAGCGCCGCCGCCTGCGGCCCGTCCGCCGCGTACGCCACCGCGACCGCGACCGCCGCCGCGACCGCCTCCACCGCCCCGGCCCCGGCCCCGAGGCGCCCGCGGCAGCCCTGGCAGCGGCCGGTCGGCGGCAGCAGCCGTCCGACCGCGCGGCCGCACAACGGGCAGGCCTCGCACCAGGGTTCGCCCTCGGGCACGGCGAACCGGGCGATCAGCCCGCGCAGCAGCGGAGCCAGCAGGAGACCGACCAGCACCGCCCCGGACACGACCGCCACCACCGGCCCACCCCCTCGTCGTCGACGCACCGGGCCCATCTTCCCGTCCACGGCGGCCGGGCGGTGTGCCGTCCGTCTCGTTCCGCACGGGAAGCCGGCCGCGTTCCCCGCGTACGCGGGCATTCCGGACACACGACCAGGGGTTTGGAAGGCCGTTCGATCCCGACACCTGCCAATCCAAGGACGGCCTTCCGGCCCCGCGAGCCGTCTCCCCGGATGCCCGACGCGGGGCCCCTGCGTGCCCCTAAAGTAAGCAGGCATGCAGGTCATCCAGTCCAGCAAGCTCGCCAATGTCTGCTACGACATCCGCGGCCCGGTTCTCGACGAGGCGATGCGGCTGGAGGAACAGGGCCACCGCATCCTCAAGCTCAACACCGGCAACCCGGCCACCTTCGGGTTCGAGGCGCCCCCGGAGATCCTCCAGGACATCCTGCGCAACCTCGCGAACGCGCACGGGTACGGCGACTCCAAGGGCCTGCTCTCGGCCCGCCGCGCGGTGGTCATGCACTACGAGGACCGCGGGCTGCACGGACTCTCCGTCGACGACGTCTTCCTCGGCAACGGCGTCTCCGAGCTGATCCAGCTGGCCATGACCGCGCTGCTGGACGACGGCGACGAGGTGCTCGTCCCGGCGCCGGACTACCCGCTGTGGACCGCCTCGGTCTCGCTGGCCGGCGGCTCCGCGGTGCACTACCGCTGCGACGAGCAGGCCGAGTGGTACCCGGACCTCGCCGACATCGAGGCCAAGGTGACCGACCGGACCAGGGCCATCGTGGTGATCAACCCGAACAACCCGACCGGCGCGGTCTACCCCCGCGAGGTGCTGGAGGGCATCGTCGAGATCGCCCGTCGGCACGACCTGGTGGTCTACGCGGACGAGATCTACGACAAGATCCTCTACGACGACGCCGAGCACGTCCCGCTGGCCACCCTGGCCCCGGACCTCTTCTGCGTCACCTTCAACGGACTGTCCAAGTCGTACCGGGTCGCGGGCTTCCGCTCCGGCTGGATGGTGCTCTCCGGCGACCGCCAGCGCGCCCGCAGCTACATCGAGGGCCTGACCGTGCTCGCCTCGATGCGGCTGTGCGCCAACATGCCCGCCCAGCACGCGGTGGCCGCCGCGCTCGGCGGACGGCAGTCGATCAAGGACCTGGTGCTGCCCGGTGGCCGGCTGCTCGCCTCGCGCGACGCCGCGTACGAGCTGCTGAACCGGATCCCGGGGGTGAGCTGCGTCAAGCCGAAGGGCGCGCTGTACGCCTTCCCCCGGCTGGACCCGAAGGTCTACAAGATCAGGGACGACGCCCAGATGGTGCTGGACCTGCTGCGCTCCCAGCGCATCCTGCTGGTCCAGGGCACCGGCTTCAACTGGCCCGAACCGGACCACTTCCGGCTGGTGACGCTGCCCCGGCCGGAGGAGATCACCGACGCGGTGACCCGGATCGGCGACTTCCTCAGCGGCTACACCCAGCCCTGACCCCTCGCCGCGGAGGGGGAAACACTACGGCCGGAGTCCCGGCCCGGGTGGTCTCCTTGGTCGGGGAAAGACCACCCGGCGGAACTCCGGCCGTCCCGTCACTCGGCCGGCGCGCGGTTCGTGCCGCGCGCCGACCTCTCGCTCGGCTGAGGCTCAGGCTCAGCCGAGGCGCGCGACCAGGCTCCGGTACTCGTCCCACAGCTCCTTCGGGGTGTGGTCGCCGAACAGCTCCAGGTGGGCCGGCACGAGCGCGGCCTCCTGGCGCCAGATGTCGGCGTCCACGGTGAAGAGCAGGGCGAGGTCCTCCTCGGACAGCTTCAGGTCACCCAGGTCGAAGCCGTCGACCTTCGGCAGCACGCCGATCGGGGTCTCGACGCCCTCGGCGGTGCCCTCCAGGCGCTCGACGATCCACTTGAGCACGCGGCTGTTCTCGCCGTAGCCGGGCCAGACGAACTTGCCCTCGGCGTTCTTGCGGAACCAGTTGACGTAGTAGATCTTCGGCAGCTTGGCGGCGTCCGCGTCGGCGCCGACCTTCAGCCAGTGGGCGAAGTAGTCGCCCATGTTGTAGCCGCAGAACGGCAGCATCGCGAACGGGTCGCGGCGCAGCTCGCCGACGGTGCCCTCGGCGGCGGCGGTCTTCTCGGAGGCGATGTTGGCGCCCAGGAAGACGCCGTGCTGCCAGTCGAAGGACTCGGTCACCAGCGGGACGGCGGTGGCGCGGCGACCGCCGAACAGGATCGCCGAGATCGGCACGCCCGCCGGGTCCTCCCACTCCGGGGCGATGGTCGGGCACTGCGCGGCCGGGACGGCGAAGCGGGCGTTCGGGTGGGCGGCCGGGGTGCCGGACTCGGGGGTCCAGTCGTTGCCGCGCCAGTCGGTGAGGTGCGCCGGAGGCTCCTCGGTGAGGCCCTCCCACCACACGTCGCCGTCGTCGGTGAGGGCGACGTTGGTGAAGACGGTGTTGCCCCAGAGGGTGTCGATGGCGTTGGCGTTGGTGTCCACGCCGGTGCCGGGGGCGACGCCGAAGAAGCCGGCCTCGGGGTTGATGGCGTACAGGCGGCCGTCCTCGCCGAAGCGCATCCAGGCGATGTCGTCGCCGATGGTCTCGACCTTCCAGCCCGGGATGGTCGGCTGGAGCATGGCCAGGTTGGTCTTGCCGCAGGCCGACGGGAAGGCGGCCGCGACGTACTTGACCTCGCCGGACGGCGGGGTGAGCTTCAGGATCAGCATGTGCTCGGCCAGCCAGCCCTCGTCGCGGGCCATGGTCGAGGCGATGCGCAGCGCGTAGCACTTCTTGCCGAGCAGGGCGTTGCCGCCGTAGCCCGAGCCGAAGGACCAGATCTCCTTGGTCTCCGGGAAGTGCGAGATGTACTTGGTGCTGTTGCACGGCCACGGCACGTCCGCCTGGCCCTCGGCCAGCGGGGCGCCGACGGTGTGCACGGCCTTGACGAACTCCCCGTCCTCGCCGAGCTGGTCGAGCACGGCCTGGCCCATGCGGGTCATCACGCGCATCGACACGGCGACGTAGGCGGAGTCGGTGATCTCGACGCCGTACGCGGCCAGCGGGGAGCCGACCGGGCCCATCGAGAAGGGCACGACGTACATCGTGCGGCCCTTCATCGCGCCGCGGAACAGGCCCTGCTCGCCCTGGAAGAGCTCCCGCATCTCGGCGGGGGCCTTCCAGTTGTTGGTCGGGCCGGCGTCCTTCTCCTGCTCGGAACAGATGAACGTGCGGTCCTCGACGCGCGCCACGTCCGAAGGGTCCGAGGCGGCGTAGTAGGAGTTGGGGCGCTTCTCCTCGTTCAGCTTCTTGAAGGTGCCCTGAGCCACCAGCAGGTCCGCGAGGCGCTGGTACTCCTCGTCGGAACCGTCGCACCACTCGATGCGGTCCGGCTGGGTGAGCTCGGCGATCTCGCTCACCCAAGCGAGCAGCTGCTTGTGGCGGGTGGGCGCGGATGCGCTGAGAGCAGAGATCTCGTACGACACGATCGCTCCGTTTCACGCCGTCTCGTCGAGGAGACGGCGTCGCGGGGGTCTGAGGGTGCTTGCAGCGTAGCTCCGGGTCCGAGGCCGGAACGCGGCACCTAGGCGAAATTGACGCATCTTTTACTACGGAAAGTATGATTACCGGCCAGTAAGGGGTCGGTCACGTCCGAGCCCGAGTGGGCGGCGCCACACTTCAAATGCTCCAAAACGTCCAAGAGTGACGATCGCCACTTCCTTACGCGTCAGTAACCTACGGTTCCGTAGGTCGCCGGTAGCATGCTGCCCATGACTGCTGCTGCGCTCGCGGAGAGCATTGGGGAGGACCCGGTCGAGGACCGGGAGGGCAAGCCGAAGTGGCGCGGCTGGCTGCACGCCGGGATGTTCCCCGCCACCGTCGCCGCCGGGATCGTGCTGATCTGCCTGGCCGACTCCACGCCGGCCAAGGTCGCCTGCGCGATCTACTCGGTCAGCGCCTGGCTGCTGTTCGGGGTCAGCGCGGTGTACCACCGCTTCGACTGGGGCCCGCGCGGGGACGCCGTGCTGCGGCGACTGGACCACGCGAACATCTTCCTGATCATCGCGGGCACCTACACGCCGTTCACGATCCTGCTGCTCAAGGGCGCCGACCAGCAGCTGCTGCTCTGGGTCGCCTGGGGCGGGGCGCTCGCCGGAATAGCGTTCCGGGTGTTCTGGGTCGGCGCGCCGCGCTGGCTGTACACGCCCGTGTACATCGCGCTGGGCTGGGCCGCCGCGTTCTTCCTGCCGGACTTCCTGCGCACCGGCGGGGTCGCCGTCCTGGTGCTGATGATCGTCGGCGGGGTGCTCTACAGCATCGGCGGCGTGGTGTACGGGCTCAAGCGGCCCAACCCCTCACCGCGCTGGTTCGGCTTCCACGAGGTGTTCCACGCCTTCACCCTCGGCGCCTTCATCGTCCAGTACGTCGGCGTCTCACTGGTGGCGTACAGCGCGGCCGGCTGAACCCGGCACACCCCGACGGGCGGTCGACCGGTCCACGGACCGGGCGGCCGCCCGTTCGGCCGTCCAGGGCCGCTCGTACGGGGCCCTGCCCTGCGGGCGGTGCGGGGACGGCGGGTGGTCGGCGGCGCCGGGCTCCGGCTGGGGGGAGCGCGCCGCGTCCGACGCCCCTGCCGCCTCCGCCGACTCCGGCCGGGACGTCCGCCCGGGCAGCTCCGAGGCGATCCCGGGGCGCGCGGCGCGCGGCGTGCGGGCGCCCGCCCCGGCGGACCCGCGCCCCTGACGGGCGTCCAGCGCCTCCCTGGCCCGGCGGCAGCGCTCGCAGTGGGCGGCGTCCGGGCCGCCGCGCCGCGGCCGGTGCCAGGCCGGGGACGTCTGCTGGTGCAGGGCGCGCCAACGGCGGCCGACGTACACCATGACCAGCAGGGTCTCGATCCCGGCGACCACCAGGACCAGCGGGGCACCGTTGATCAGGTAGGCCGTGACCACGGCCAGCGCGGAACCCACCACCACGGCCGGACCCCACACCTGGGCACTCGCCCGCCTGTCGTCACTGTCGGCCACTTCGGCTCCCCTTTCCCGGCGCCGGGCTCGTGGTCGGCTCCTGCCGCCCCACCCCTTCTCCGCTCTCGGCACGCGTCCGGCCAGCACTGACCGATTGCCACATGGTATCTACCCACAGTCACCCGGCACCGCCCCGTGGCGGCGAACGACAGATCAACGTTGCGTCAATTCCTCGTGCGGAAGCAGCACTTCCCGGACGCGCCGCGGAGAGTCATCAGATGGTCACCATTCCTTTGTATTGACGGTCGAGCTCTTTTGAGAGTTACTGTCATTTGACAGAGACTTTCAAAGAAGGCCCTGGAGGCCGTCGTGCCCGCCGCTCCGCCCCCACCCGCTCCCCCCGCTCCCGAGCCGTCCGGTGCGCCCGCCGACCCGCGCCGCAGGCTCGCCCTGGTCGCCGTCGCGCTGAGCGTCCTGGTGATCAGCTTCGACATGACGATCCTCAACGTCGCCCTGCCCACCCTGGCCGCACAGCTGCAGGCAACCACCGGTCAGCAGCAGTGGATCGTCGACGCCTACACGCTGGTCTTCGCCGCCGTGATGCTCCCGGCCGGCCTGCTCGGCGACCGCTACGGCCGCCGCCGAACCCTCACCGCCGGCCTCGCCCTGTTCGGACTCGCCTCGGCCATCGGGATGCTCGCCGACTCCCCCGGCACCCTGGTCGCCGCCCGCGCCGCGATGGGCCTGGCCGGGGCGCTGGTCATGCCGATGTCGCTCGCGGTGATCCCCGCGATCTTCCCTGCCGCCGAACGGCGCCGGGCCACCGCGATCCTCACCACCGCCATCGCCGGCGGCGCCCCGCTCGGACCGCTGATCGGCGGCCTGCTGCTCCAGCACTTCTGGTGGGGCTCGGTCTTCGCCGTCAACGTCCCGCTGGCCGTGATCGGCATCGTCGCCTGCGTCCTGCTGCTGCCCGAGAGCCGCAACCCCGCCGCGCCCCGGATGGACCTGCCCGGCACCGTGCTCGCCGCCACCGGGCTCGGTGCGCTCACCTACGGCATCATCGCGGGCTCCGACCGCGGCTGGACCGATCCGCTGGTGCTCGCCACCCTGATCGGCTCGATCGTCCTGCTCACCGCCCTGGTGCTGCGCAGCCGCCGCCAGCGCGATCCGATGCTCGACCTCGCCCTGCTCGCCGACCCGGCCTTCCGCTGGCCCTCGGTCGCCGCGACGCTGATCTCGCTCGTCCTGTTCGGCGCCTTCTTCGTCCTGCCGCTCTACTTCCAGAGCGTGCTCGGCACCGACGCCCTCGGCTCCGGGTTGCGGCTGATGCCGATGATGCTCGGGCTGATGGCCGCCGCCAGGTTCACCGAGCCGCTGGTGGCCCGGATCGGCGCCCGCGCGGTGATCGCCCTCGGCCTGGTCCTGCTCGGTGCCGCGCTGCTGTTCGGCAGCCGTACCGACGGCTCCGACGGGTACGGGCGGACCGCGGTATGGCTCACCGTCCTCGGCGTGGGCATGGGCCTGTCGCTGATCACCGCCCAGTCCTCCGCCCTGATCACCCTGCCGCCCGCCCGCGCCGGAGTCGGCTCCGGGCTGCTCCAGACCCTGCGGCAGGTCGGCGGTGCCATCGGGATCGCCGCCTTCGGCAGCCTGCTCGCCGGGGCCTACCGGGGCGCGCTCGACACCGGCGGACTGCCGGCCGAGGCGGTCCACCGGGCCGGGAAGTCGGTGGTCGCCGCCGACGCCATCGCCCGGGAGGCCGGACGGCCGGCGCTCAGCGCCGCCGCGCACACGGCGTACGTGCACGGCATGACGGTGGTGCTGCTGGTCGCCGGGCTGGTCGCGGTCGGCTCGGCGGTGCTGGTCGCCGCCCGGATGCCCGCCGTCGAGCCCGCGAGCGGGGACGCGGCGGAGGCCGGACCGGCCGCCCGACCCGCCGGCGCCGGAGATCGCCGATAATCGGGGACATGACGCCCGAGCAGCCGAACGCGACCCTCCCGGACGCCCCGACCAACCCGGTCCAGGCGCTGCTGGAGGCGCCGCTGTCGCTGCGCGAGCGCAAGAAGCTCAAGACCCGGCAGACCGTGCGCCGCGAGGCCTACCGGCTGTTCGTCGAACAGGGCTACGAGAACACCACGGTGGAGCAGATCGCGGCCGCCGCCGAGATCTCCCCCTCCACCTTCTTCCGGTACTTCGTCACCAAGGAGGACCTCGTCCTCACCGACGAGTACGACCCGGCGATGACCGCCTCCCTGATGGCCCGCCCGGCCGACGAACCGTTCCTGCGGTCCTGCCGGGAGGCGCTCATCGGTCTGATCCGAGCCCTGCTCCAGCACGAACGCCGGGAACTGCTGACCCGGATGCGGCTGGTCGCCCAGGTCCCCGCGCTGCGCGCCGGACTGTTCCGGACCGGCAACAGCCCGCACGAGCTCTACCTCGACGTCCTCACCCGACGGTCCGGCCTCGACGAACCCACGTACGCCATGCGGGTCACCGCCGCCGCCATCGGCGCCGCCACCACCGAGGCCGTGCTCCAGTGGGCCGCGGGCGACGGCCGGGAGGACATCGCCGACCTGGTCGACCGCGCCTTCGCGCTGCTGGAGAGCGGGTTCGCCGGGGTGTGAGCCGGTCTGCGCGGATCACGCCCCGGCACGACGCGGTTCGGGGCCCGGCCCGGTGAGCCGGGCCCCGACGGGTGTCCGCCCGATCAGCGGGTCGCCCGCCTCCGCCGCAGCACCACGGCCGCGCCTGCGGCCGCCAGCGCGGTGGCGCCCAGCGCCGCGGCCGCCGTCACGGCCGGGATCGCCGAGTCGTCGGCTGCCGCGGCCTGCGGTGCGGCGTCCGCGGCGGCGTCCAGCTGGTAGCCGCCGCCCTTGCCCTCCCGGTCGTACGCCGAGCCGGGCAGCTTGTCCCCGTACCGCTGGTGCACCAGCTCCTGGTACGCGGCCAGCGACACCCCGCCCGCGCCGACCGAGCGCCGGGCCTCGTCGTCCAGCGGCAGCACCCGGCCGTCTCTCAGCACGTACCAGGCGTTGACCTGCGGTTCCCGGAAGGCCGTACCGCCGCCGCCGTCCGCCGCCTTCGCCGCGTAGTCGCTCTCGTCGCCGCCGGAGGCGATGTTGACGACCCGCCAGGATCCGCCCTGCCGGACCGTCCAGACCGAGGCGGTCTGGCCGTCCGCCGCGACCACCTTGCTCGCCGTGAACTCGGCCTTCGCCACCGGGGCGCCCGGGGTCCCGGCCACGAAACCGGCGTCCAGGGTGTAGACCGGCACGGTGTCCCCGGCCAGGCGGGGCGCCGCGTCCTGGGCTGCCTTCGCCTCCTCCGCGGCGCCGATGCTCAGCTGCTGGGTCGGCGGCACGCCCCTGCGGGCGAAGAAGTGGCCCACCTTGTCGAGCACCGTCGGGTCCTGGACGGCGCTGTGGGCCCGGACCAGGTCGGCGGCCGGCACCGGTTCGGGGGCGCCCTGGGCGGAGGCGGCGCCCCGGGCGGCGGGGTCGGAGTGTGCCGCGGGGTCGGCGTGCGCGGCCTGGGCGGTCACCAGCGCGAGGCCGGTGGCGAGCAGGGCGGTGACGGCGGCCCGGCGGCCCTTGCTGAGCTCGGTCATGGTCGTCCTCACGCGCCGATCCGGTACAGGGAGTGGGTCCACGAGAACGTGTCGTTGTTCACGTAGTACCAGTAGTCCGCCCAGTTGTAGCGGTAGTTGGACGGCCACGGGTCGCCCCAGTAGACCCAGTTGTTGCCGGTGTCGTAGCCGTACAGGACGTGCATGTGCCCGCCGCCAGAGCTCCACTGGATGCGCGTCTCGACCGGCCGGTTGGCGTCCACCTCGGACTGCACGGTGCTGTAGCGCAGGTACCCGGTGACGTAGGAGCCCGGGTTGATGCCGACCCAGTCCAGCGCGTTCTGCACGTCGGCCAGCGAGGCCTGGCTGTTGGGGCAGCTGGAGTCGGTCGAACGGCCGAACGCGGCGTTGCAGAACTGGTTCTGGCTGTAGTTGTAGCCGAACCAGGTGGCGATGGTGTTGCCGCTCGCCGCCCAGCACCAGTTGGTCTGCTGTTGCTGCTGCATGGTGATGTTGAGCCTCTTGTACGTGCCGGCCAGGTCGGCCGTACTGCCGGGCGCTGCCGCCGGGCGGACCTGGTGCGCGGTCCGTTCCCGGGCGGCGGTGGGGGCGGTGGGGGCGGCGGCCGCGGGGGTGCTCGCCGCCGCGGTGAGCGCCGGACCCAGCACACCCAGGGCGAGCACGGCGACCGCACGGCGCAGCCGTATCCGTGGAACTGGCATGGGGGGATGCCTCCTTGCACGTGGAGCGAGGTGCTGTGTGGGGGTTGCGGTCCGGATCGCGCCCTGAGCATCGCGCCGTTGTCGGTGGCTGGTCAACGGCCCCGCACGGCCCCGATCACGGTGTGAACGGAGCGGCCCGGATGTGAACGGCGCCCGGGAAACCGCAGCGCGAGACGCCCGGGCCGATGACAAACCGGCGCACGGATGTGAATATTCACGGTCAAAACCCGGTCCGCGCCGGATCAGTACCAGCCAGGAGGCAGCCATCCAACGAAGCGAACCAGCCGACCTCGCCGCCGCCCTGCGCACCGGCCCCTTCCACCTCGCCCTGCGCACCGCCATCGCCACCCGCGGCCTGGCCCTCCACCGCATCCGCCGCCACCTCGCCCTGCGCGGCGTCAACATCGGTCTGACCAGCCTCAGTTACTGGCAACAGGGCCGTCGCCGCCCGGAACGCCCCGAGTCACTGCGCGCCGTCGCCGCCCTCGAAGACGTCCTCGACCTGCCCGAACACTCCCTCACCCGGCTCCTCGGCCCCCGCCGCGCCACCACCCCCGCCGGACCGCCCGTACGCCCGTACCGCGACCTGATCTCCCCGGCCACCGCCGTCGACCACCTGCTCGCCGGCCTGGCCAGCCCCCGCGACACCGCCCTGCACACCATCACGCACATCGAACGCGTCCGGATCGGCCCCGACCGCCAAGTCGCCCGCCGCGACTCCCAGCACGCCCTGCGCGCCCACCGCGACGGCATCGACCGCTACCTCGCCCTCTACCAGGGCGACCCAGGCAGCGACATCACCCTGGTCGGCGTCCGCGCCGAGGAGAACTGCCGCCCCGGCCGCGTCCGCCGCGACCGCACCCACCACCTCCTCGCCGCCGAACTCCTCCTCGACCGCCGCCTCCGGGCCGGCGACACCCACCTCCTCGGCTACGGCTTCGACGACGCCCCCTCCCCCGACCCCAGCTGCGAGTACGTCCGCGGCTTCAACTCCGGCGCCGGCCAGTACGTCCTCCAGATCACCTTCCACCCCGCCGCCCTTCCCGTTCGCTGCCACCGCTTCGCCCTCCGTTCGCCCGGCGAAGTTCCCTACGAAACCGAGGAGTTGACCCTCGACGGCCACCACTGCGTTCACCTGGTCGCGACGGCGGTACGGCCCTGCATCCTGGGGATCCGCTGGGACTGGGAGTGAGGGCGGCGGTCAGTGCGACCAATATGGGTCGTCGAGGTCGGGGACGGGCTCGTGTCCGGTCGGCCGCTCGCCGACCGGAGGGGCGCCGTAATCCCTTCCGGGCTGGTAGCGCACCATGAACGCCTCTGCGCTCATGAGCACCTGTACGGTCGAGTCCGTCGTCGAACTGACCACCGACAGCGTGAACAGGGTGTCTCCGTGCCCGGAACAGTCCAGATCCGTATAGCGCTTCGTCCCTGATTCCCCGCTGACTTCGGGTCGGCACTGTCCGCCCCAGACCTGCTTCATCCGGTCCAGCAGCACCGGCACCTTCGCGGGGCTCACCTTCGTCCGGACGGAGACCACCTCCCTGACGCCCGACAACAGGCTCGGCTCGCCGTCGGCGTGCTCCGGCCCGCGGTCCACGGCGTAGAACCCGCCGGAGTAAGCCATAGGGGGAACGATCGCCTCCATGGCCGTCTGCAAACTGCCATCCAGCTCCGCCTTCGCCTCACCCGGGCTCAGCTGGGCGGTGTTGCGGTCTTTCAGCGCCATCGGCCCGTACCCGTCGTAGAACAGCCCCAGTCCGGTGGCCAACACGACCACCGGCGTCAAGCTGCAGGGTCAGCGCGGGTGAAGCGACCGCGACGTGCGCTGGGCTGCTCCGTGGCGGGCGGCGGGTCGGTCAACTCGCCGAGCCGGTAGAGCCGTTCCTCGACCCGGACGGACTGCCCGGCGCCGGTGGCGGCCGTCCAGGCCTCGGCGAAGGCCCGGACCTGTTCCGTTCCCCCGCCGACCCCGGCGACCTCGGTGAACCCGGCCCCGGCCGCTGCCAGCCGGACCGCCAGTTCGGCGGCCGCCGCCTGCGGCATGCCGGAGAGCCTCGGGGCGAACGGCGGCGTCTGGAGGAAGGCGCCCCCGACCGGGCCGTCCGACTCGGCCTGCCACCAGCCGAAGACCGGCGGGCGCTCCCCGAACACGTCGAGCCCGGCCTCGGCGAGCCGGTGGGCGATGGTGATCAGGACGGTGTTCTCGGCGGGGCGGGCGGCCAGGAAGGCGTCCGCCCGACTGCGGAAGTCGTCGAGCGAAGTGCTCAGGGTCCACGTCATGACCCATCCTCGCCCCGCTCGACGCCCGTCCGCCAACGGTTATTCGAGTACGACCCCCAGCCGCGCGCCGAGCACGGCGGGGTCGGTGGTCGGCGCCTCGCAGGCGAAGTGCCGGCAGACGTAGGCGGCGGGCGCGCCGCCGACCAGCGGCCGGTCCGCCAGCAGCGGCACCTCGGCGGCGGCCTCCCCCGGTACGCCGACCGCGACCACCGCCCCGGGCGCCGTGCCCAGCAGCGCGGCCCGGCGCAGCGCAGCGGTGGCCGGGTCGTCGGCCGGGCCGACGACGGCGACCTCGCGCGGCCCGTCCTGCAGCGCCTCGGCGACGGCGAGGCCCCAGCCGATGAACCGCGGAGCCCGTCCCGCCAGTGCGCCGACGATGCCGAGGGCACGTTCGGCGGCCGTCCGGTGCCGGTCGGAGCCGGTGTACGCGGCGTAGCCGAGCAGGGCTCCGGCAGCGGCGGTCCAGCCGGAGGGGGTGGCGTTGTCGGTCGGATCCTGGGGGCGGCGGATGAGTTCCTCGGCGTCGTCCGCGGTGTCGTAGAGGGCGCCGGAGGCCTCGTCGGCGAAGTGCTTGAGCACGGTGTCGAGCAGTCCGCCCGCCAGCTGGAGCCACTCCGCCTCGCCGGTGACGGCGTACAGCGCGAGGAAGCCCTCGGCGGTGTCCGCGTAGTCCTCCAGGACGCCGGCGTTGGTCCCGGGCCGGCCGTCCCGGGAGGTGCGCAGCAGCCGCCCGTCGGGGGTCAGGTGGACGGCGAGCAGCAGGTCGGCGGCCCGTTCGGCGGCCTCGACGAGGTCGGGGCGGTCGAGCAGGGCGCCGGTCTCGGCGAGTGCGGCGATGGCGAGGCCGTTCCAGGCGGCGACCACCTTGTCGTCCCGGGCGGGCGCGGGCCGGGCGGCCCGCGCCTCGAACATCCGGCGCCGGATCTCCTCGTACTCGGCGAAGTCCTCCGGGTCCGCGAGGAGTTGGAGAACGGAGGTGCCGTGCTCGAAGGTGCCGTCGGCGGTGACGGTGAACAGCCGGGCGGCGGTGGCCGCGTCGGCGGGGCCGAGCAGATCGACCAACTGGCCGGGCTCCCAGACGTAGTAGGCGCCCTCGGCGGAGGCGCCGGTCTCCTCGTCCAGGCTGTCCGCGTCCAGCGCGGAGGCGAACGCGCCCTCGGGCGTACGGAGTTCGCGCAGCAGGAAGTCGGCCGTCGACAGCGCGACCCGGCGGGCGAGTTCGGAGCCGGTGGCCCGCCACAGGTGCAGGTAGACCCGCAGCAGCAGGGCGTTGTCGTACAGCATCTTCTCGAAGTGCGGCACCACCCAGCCGGCGTCCACCGCGTACCGGGCGAATCCGCCGCCGAGCTGGTCGTGGATGCCGCCGCGGGCCATCGCCTCGCCGGTGCGGACGGCCATCTCCAGCGCCGCCTCCGAACCGGTCCGGGCGTGGTGGCGCAGCAGGAACTCGATCACCATGGCCGGCGGGAACTTGGGCGCCCCGCCGAAGCCGCCGCGGGTCTGGTCGAAGTCCCGGCTGAGTGCGACCAGCGCCTGGTGCAGGTCGGCGTCCCCCGGCGGGTGGTGGGCACCGGCGGAGTAGACGGCGGCCCGCTCGGCCAGGTCGGCCCGGATCCGCCCGGCGACCTCCCCGACCTCCTGCCGCCGGTCCCGCCAGGCCGCGTCCACGCCCTCCAGCACCTGCCGGAAGGACGGCATCCCGTGCCGGGGCTGCGGCGGGAAGTAGGTGCCGAAGTAGAACGGCTCCTTCTCGGGCGTGAGGAAGACCGTCATCGGCCAGCCGCCCTGCCCGGTCGCCGCCTGCACGGCCTCCATGTACACCGCGTCGACGTCCGGCCGTTCCTCCCGGTCCACCTTGACCGCGACGAACCGCTCGTTCAGGTACCCGGCGAGCCCGGCGTCCTCGAAGCTCTCGTGCGCCATCACATGACACCAGTGGCAAGCCGCGTACCCCACGCTCAGCAGCACCGGCACCCCGCGCCGCCGCGCCTCCTCGAAGGCCTCCGGCCCCCACGGCCACCAGTCGACCGGATTCTCGGCATGCTGCAGCAGGTACGGCGAGGTCGCGTCCGCGAGACGGTTCGGCATGCCCCCCATCCTCGCGCATCCACCGCCGCCCACGCGTCAGGCCCGCACCGCACCTCGCCGCGTCCGCCGCCGCCGTCCGGCCCCCCGCGGACGGGGAGCGGGGGCCGGGCGGCGTGGGTCACTCCTTCGGGGCTTCCGGCTCCTCCGTGAAGTCGACCTTCTTGAACTGCCGGTTCATCGACTTGGCCAGGAACCACGTCGCCACGCCGAGGGCGGCGAAGACGACGAAGCCGAGGAGACCGGGGGTGACCTTGGCGTCGTCGACGGCGAGGTCAGCGGCGAGGTGGATGAGGTTCACGGGGGCGCTCATATCTCTATGGTGGCCCGGCTCACGCCGAGCCGGGCCGTCGGGGGTGGGTCAGTCGCGTGCGTCGACGGCCTCGGCCGCCAGGGTGGGGGTGCGCAGTCCGGCGAACAGGTCGTCCTCCGGGAGGTCCACGTCAATCAGGGTACGGGCGAGCTCGTAGTCCTCGGTGGGCCAGACCTCGCGCTGGACCTCCAGCGGGACGCGGAACCACGGGCCGTCCGGGTCGATCTGGGTGGCGTGGGCGATCAGCGCGCGGTCGCGGGTCTCGAACCAGTCGTCGCAGCGGACCCGGGTGGTGATCTCGCGCTCCTTGCGGCCGCTCTTCTCCCAGCCGGCGATCCACTCGCCGTACGGGGAGTCGTGGCCGTGCTCGGTGAGGTACTGGTGCAGCGCGCGGATGCGGCCCATCGGGAAGCCGTGGTTGTAGTAGAGCTTGAGCGGCTGCCAGGGCTCACCGGCCCCGGGGTAGGCGTCCGGGTCGCCCGCGGCGTCGAAGGCCAGCATGGTGATCTTGTGGGTCATGATGTGGTCCGGGTGCGGGTAGCCGCCGTTCTCGTCGTAGGTCGTGATGACCTGCGGCTTGAACTCGCGGATCAGCCGGACCAGCGGCTCGGCCGCCTCCTTGACGTCCTCCAGGGCGAAGCAGCCCTCGGGCAGCGGGGGCAGCGGGTCGCCCTCCGGCAGGCCGGAGTCGACGAACCCCAGCCAGGCCTGCCTGACGCCGAGGATCGCCCGCGCCTCGTCCATCTCCTTGCGGCGCACCTCGTGGATGTTCTCCTCGATGTACGGGTCCCCCTGGAGCTTGGGGTTGAGAACCGACCCGCGCTCGCCCCCCGTGCAGGTGGCCACGAGCACGTCCACACCCTGCTCGACGTACATGGCCATGGTGGCCGCGCCCTTGCTGGACTCGTCGTCCGGGTGGGCGTGCACCGCCATCAGTCGCAACTGCTCAGTCAACGCCTTGCGTTCCTTCCACATCATCGGGCGTTCCGCGAAGTCGGGTCTGCCCACCGTACGAACCGCTCACTTCGGGACCGCGTCGCCGCAAGGCCGGCCTGCGGCGCCGGTCTCCGGCGCGGCCGAGCCCCGCCCCCGCCGGACCGGCCGCGGGCGTGCCCCTCCTATAGTGACGGACTGGAGGACCGTCGCATTCCCCTGCACCGCCCGCGCGGCCCCTCCCTAGGAGAGGACGGAGTCCGATGACGGCACAGAGCACCGCCACGCAGCTGCCCGAGGGACGCTACGGCCGGCGCGGCGACGGCGAGTCGGACCGCCGCCTGAAGGTGGCCGGCGCGGTCTGCGGCGTGCTCGGGCTGGGGCTGATCGCCTGGCTGGGCGGCTCCTACCTGCTGCGCGAGTCGAAGATCAACGGCTCGGTGCCGACCTTCCAGGTGCTCTCCGACTCCGAGGTGCAGCTGCACCTGTCGGTGAGCAAGAGCGACGGTACGGCCGGCACCTGCACGGTCCGCTCGCAGAGCGACGACCACGCGGTGGTCGGGGTGGCCGACTTCCCGGTCCCGGCGGCCGGGTCGAGCTACGACGCCACCGTCACCCTGCGCACCACCGCCCGCGGCACCACCGCCGAGCTGCTGGGCTGCACCCCGGCGAAGTGAACGGCGGGCCGACGGGAAACGAGCGACGCGCGGGCGCGACACGCGCGGCACGCCCGGCCGGAAAAGCGCGGGGGCGGGCCGGAAAGGCGCGGGGCGCGGGGTGGGAAGTGGGCCCGGAACGCCCCGGGGACGCATACTCGCCCGGCGGAACGGGCATCCGTAGGAAGTCCCGCACCCGGTTCCTGTACACCGTGGCGTAACGCCACCGTCAATGCCGCGACAACGCCTCTCCCGCTTGTCGGCAGGACTTGTTAGGCTCGTGGTTTCGCCCCTTCCGCACCGGATGGTACGGGAGCGGGCGTTGCTTTGTAGTTACGACCGATATCACCGACGACCCTGCTGACGACTCACACCCTCAGCACAGCCCCAGCACCTACGAGGAGCACCTGTGACCCAGACCAGTGAGAACGTGACCTGGCTCACTCAGGCCGGCTACGACCAGCTCAAGGCCGAGCTGGATCACCTGACCGGGCCCTGGCGCATCGAGATCGCCCAGAAGATCGAGGCGGCGCGCGAGGAGGGCGACCTCAAGGAGAACGCCGGCTACCACGCGGCGAAGGAGGAGCAGGGCAAGTACGAGCTGCGCATCCGCCAGCTGACCCAGCTGCTGGAGCGCGCCAAGGTCGGCGAGGCCCCGGCCGACTCCGGCGTGGTGGCCCCGGGCATGGTCGTCACGGTCGCCTTCGACGGCGACGAGGACGACCTCATGGAGTTCCTGCTCGCCTCGCGCGAGGTGGCGGGCGCCGACGACCTGGACGTCTACTCGCCGCAGTCGCCGCTGGGCCGCGCGATCGACGGCAAGAAGATCGGCGACGAGGCCACCTACGAGCTGCCGAACGGCAAGCCGGCCATGGTGAAGATCGTCAAGGTCGTGCCGCACGCCGGCTGACCCGACCCCGACCACCGCCGAGGGCGGCCGCGGAGCCCGAAAGGACTCCGCGGCCGCCCTCGGGCGTTTCCCGCGGTGACGTTTCACCCCGACAGGATTCGCCCCACCAGGATTCGCGCCACCGCGGCTTCCCCACCGCGGCTCACCCCACGGCCGAGCGGTACCTGCGCACCGACAGCCAGGAGAACACCGCCGTGATCACCGATGACCACAGCACCGACACCAGCGCCGCGTGCTGCATCGGCCAGGCGCTGTCCACCGGTCCGATCTGGTTGCCGAAGAGGTCCCGGCAGGCCTGCACCGTCGCGCTGAACGGGTTCCAGTACGCGACGCCCCGCAGCCAGTCCGGCATCGAGCTGACCGGCACGAAGGCGTTGGACACGAAGGTCAGCGGGAACAGCCAGATCAGCCCGGCCGAGGTGGCCGCCTCGGGGCTGCGCACCGACAGTCCGATCAGCGCACCGATCCAGGAGAAGGCGTAGCCGAGCAGGAGCAGCAGGCCGAAGGCGCCGAGCGCGCCGAGCACCCCGTCGTGGATCCGCCAGCCGACCGCCAGCGCGACCAGCGCCAGCACGACCAGGGTGAACGCGGTCTGGCACAGGTCCGCCAGGGTGCGGCCGACCAGCACCGCCGAGCGGGCCATCGGCAGCGAACGGAAGCGGTCCACCAGGCCCTTGGTCATGTCCTCCGCGATGCCGGCCGAGGCGCCGGCGGTGGCGAAGGTGACGGTCTGGGCGAAGATGCCGGCCATCAGGAACTGGATGTACGTGTCGGAGCTGGAGTTCGCCCCGGGGATCTTGATCGCCCCGCCCATGACGTACGAGAACAGCAGCACGAACATGACCGGCTGCATGAGCCCGAACACCACGATCTCGGGAATCCTGGACATCCTGCGCAAATTTCGCTTGGCGACCACCCAGGAGTCGTGCAGGGTCGCGGACAGGCCCCGGCGCGGCGTCGGCGCCTGCCCGCCGATGGCGTGCTCGGTGACGGTGCTGGCGCTCATCTCAGCGCTCCGTTCCGGCCGTGACGGCCTGTTGCTGGTCCGGTCCCCGACCGCCGTCGTCACCGTCGCCGCCCGCGCCGCCCGCGCCGCCGCCCCTCCCGCGGCCACGGCCGCCCCGGCCGCGACCCGTGGCGCCGGCGCCGCCGTCCTCCTCGACCACCTCGGCGACGTGCCCGGTGAGGGTGAGGAAGACGTCGTCCAGGGTCGGGCGCCGCAGGCCGATGTCGTCGATCTCGATGCCCCGGCCGTCCAGTTCGCGGATCGCGTCGGCGAGCAGCCGGGCGCCGCCGCTGACCGGCACGGTGATCTTCCGGGTGTTCCTCTCGACGGTCGGCTCGCCGAGCGCGTACCCGGACAGCGCCGCCACCGCGTCCGTGACCAGGCCCGGGTCGTGCACCACGACCTCGATCCGCTCACCGCCGATCTGCGCCTTGAGCTGGTCGGCCGTGCCACGGGCGATCACCCGGCCCTGGTCGACCACCGCGATGTCGTGGGCGAGCCGGTCGGCCTCCTCCAGGTACTGGGTGGTCAGCAGCAGCGTGGTGCCCTGCTCGACCAGGGTCTCGATGACCTCCCAGAGCGCGAGCCGGTTGCGCGGGTCGAGCCCGGTGGTCGGCTCGTCCAGGAACATCACCGGCGGCCGGACGACCAGTGCGGCGGCGAGGTCGAGGCGGCGGCGCATGCCGCCGGAGTACGTCTTGGCGGTGCGGTCCTTGGCCTCGGTGAGGTTGAACCACTCCAGCAGCTCCAGCGCCCGGGCCTTCGCGTCGCGGGTGCGCATCTGGTACAGCTCGCCGACCATGGTGAGGTTCTCGAAGCCGGTCAGGTACTCGTCGACGGCCGCGTACTGGCCGGACAGCCCGATCAGGCTGCGGACCCGGTCCGGGTGTTCGAGGACGTCGACCCCGGCCACCACCGCGCGGCCGGAGTCCGGGCGGAGCAGGGTGGTGAGGACGCGCACGGTGGTGGTCTTGCCGGCCCCGTTCGGGCCGAGCAGCCCGAGCACCGTGCCCTCGGGGACGTCGAGGCTGACGCCGTCCAGGGCCCGTACGTCGCCGAAGGTCTTGACCAGGTTCTCGGCTTGGATGGCTGGCGCCATGGCCTGCCTCATCTCCTCGGACGAATGTGAGCGATCTGCCCCACTTTGTGCCTCTTCCGGGCGCGCAGGCGACTCGGTCCCGATGACCGAAACAGAACGCGATGTATCGCGAGTGTGACAACTCGCGATACATCGCGTCAAGGGAATTCGGGGAAGGGATTCCGAAGCGGGGAGGGGACTTCGGGCAAGGGCCCGGGCCGGCGGCCGGAGGCGCTCAGCCCGCGACCACGTACCCCGCGTCCCGCAGCTCACCCACCACCAGCGCGCAGTGCTCCGGCCCCTTGGTCTCCAGGTGCAGGTCCACCTCGACCTCGGTCAGCCCCAGCCGCGGGTCGGTCCGGACGTGCGCGACGTCCAGGACGTTGGCGTCCACCCTGGTCAGCACCCCCAGCAGGTCCGCCAGCGAGCCCGGCTTGTCCGCCAGCCGCACCCGCAGCGACAGGTAGCGCCCGGCCGCCGCCAGGCCGTGCCGCAGCACCCGCTGCATCAGCTGGGGGTCGATGTTGCCGCCGGACAGCACCGCCACCACCGGGCCCTCGAAGGAGTCCGGCTGCTCCAGCAGCGCCGCGATCGGCGCCGCCCCGGCCGGCTCGACCACCAGCTTCAGCCGCTCCAGGCCGAGCAGCAGGGCCCGTGACAGGCCGTCCTCGGAGACCGTCCGGATGCCGTCCGCCAGGGTGTTGACCACCTCGAAGGGAATGTCCCCGGGGCGCCCGACCATGATCCCGTCAGCCATGGTGGCGAAGTGCTCCAGCGTCACCGGCCGCCCTGCCGCCAGCGAGGGCGGGTACGCGGCCGCGGCCGCCGCCTGCACCCCGACCACCCGGACGTCCGGCCGCAGCGGCTTGACCGCCGCCGCGATCCCGGCCAGCAGTCCGCCGCCTCCCACCCCGACCAGGATGGTGCGCACCTCGGGACACTGCTCCAGGATCTCCAGGCCGACGGTCGCCTGGCCGGTGACCACGTCCCAGTGGTCGAAGGGGTGGATGAACACCGCTCCGGTCGCCTCCGAGTACCGCTGCGCGGCCTGCAGCGCCTCGTCCACGGTGGTGCCGTGCAGCCGCACCTCGGCGCCGTACTCACGGGTGGCCGCGACCTTGGGCAGCGGCGCCGCGACCGGCATGAACACGGTCGAGCGCACCCCCAGCAGCGAGGCCGCCAGCGCCACCCCCTGGGCGTGGTTCCCGGCGCTCGCCGCCACCACCCCGCCGGCCCGCTGCACCGGCGAGAGTCCCGCGATCCGCACGTACGCCCCGCGCAGCTTGAAGGAGCCGGTGCGCTGGAGGTTCTCGCACTTCAGGTGCACCGGCGCGCCGATCAGCCCGGACAGGTGCCGGCTGCCCTCCATCGGGGTCACCCGGGCGACCCCGGCGAGCATCTTCTGGGCGCCGCGGACGTCGTCGAGGGTGATCGGCCAGTTGTGCATGGTCCCAGCCTAGGGCGCCCCGTGCGGGGCAGGCCGGATCAGCGTGCGGCGTCGGGGTGCGTGCATCGCAAGGCGGAGGAGGGAGTCACGGAGTATCGGCGACCGACGACAACGCGGCGAGGTGCGTGCCCCGGCGCCGCACGCCCGGCCTGGCCCGCACGGGGTGCACCCGGGCGCCCCGCACCCCACATCGGGGACGTCGGGCCTGTTCCCGGGCCCGCTCCGCCCGCGTACGCTGCTGGTTCTGAGCTTCTCTCACCGCATGACGATCGTGAGCCGCGATGACGACGACCTCGCCCCAGGCCACCGACCGAACCGAGCCCGTGCACACCCAACTCCAGTACCAGCTGGCGGTGTTCGCCCGCCGGATGGAACAGGTCCGGACCAGTGGCGGCATCGGCACGCTGGACCGGGCCGCCTACCTGCTGCTCGACCGCCTGGAGCGGCACGGGCCGGCGAACGTCAAGGCGCTGGCCGAGGCGCTCGGCGTGGACTCCTCCACGGTGACCCGCCAGGTCGCCCCGCTGGTCGCGGCCGGGCTGGTCGGCCGGGTGCAGGACCCGGCCGACCGCCGCGCGGTACGGCTCGCACTGACCTCCTGCGGCACCGGCCGGCTGGCCGAAGTCCGGGACGGGCGGGCCGAGTTGACCCGCCGCCTGACGGCCGACTGGCCGCCCGAGGAGCAACAGGCGTTCTGCGCCCTGCTGGCCCGCTTCAACCTCGCGATGGAGTCGTACACGGCGGACCAGCAGGGGCAGTGACGAGCGCCGGTGCCCTCAGCCGAGCGCCTGCTTGAGGTCGGCCAGCAGGTCGTCGACGGACTCGATGCCCACCGAGACGCGCACCAGGTCGGCCGGCACCTCCAGCGGCGAACCGGCCGCCGAGGCGTGGGTCATCCGGCCCGGGTGCTCGATCAGCGACTCCACGCCGCCCAGCGACTCGCCCAGGGTGAACAGCTGCGCGCGGTTGCAGACCTCGACGGCCGCCTCCTCGCCACCGGCGACCCGGAACGAGACCATGCCGCCGAAGGCCTTCATCTGCTTGGCGGCGATGTCGTGGCCGGGGTGCTCGGGCAGGCCCGGGTAGAGCACCTGGCTGACCTTGGGGTGGCTGCTCAGCAGCTCGGCGACCTTCTCGGCGTTGGAGCTGTGCCGGTCCATCCGGACGCCCAGGGTCTTGATGCCGCGCAGCACCAGCCAGGCGTCGAACGGCCCGGAGACGGCGCCCATGGCGTTCTGGTGGTACGCGACCTCCTCGCCGAGGCCCGCGTCGGCCAGCACCAGCGCACCGCCGACCACGTCCGAGTGGCCGCCCATGTACTTGGTGGTGGAGTGCACGACCGCGTCCGCACCGAGCGAGATCGGCTGCTGCAGGTACGGGCTGGCGAAGGTGTTGTCGACCACGAGCAGCGCGCCGGCGCCGTGCGCGACCTCGGCGAGCCCGGCCAGGTCGGTGATGCCCAGCAGCGGGTTGGAGGGGGTCTCCACCCACACCGCGCGGGTGTTGGGGCGCAGCGCGGCCCGGACGTCGTCCAGCTTCTGGGTGTTGGCGACGGAGAACTCGACGCCCCAGCGGGTCAGCACCTTGGCGAACAGCCGGAAGGTGCCGCCGTAGGCGTCGTTGGGGATCACGATGTGGTCGCCCGGCTTGAGGATGGTGCGCAGCAGGGTGTCCTCGGCCGCCAGGCCGGAGGCGAAGGCGAGGCCGCGGGCGCCGCCCTCCAGCGCCGCGAGGCACTCCTCCAGCGCGGTGCGGGTCGGGTTGGCGCTGCGGCTGTACTCGTAGCCGCCCCGCAGGCCACCCACCCCGTCCTGCTTGTAGGTGGACACCTGGTAGATGGGCGTGACGACGGCCCCGGTCTGGGGGTCTGCTTCCTGACCCGCGTGGATGGCGAGGGTCTCGAAGCCGTGGGGAAGCTGGTGCTCGGTCATGGCTCCGAGCCTAACGGCCGTACGGCCGCGTGCTCGCCGGAATCGGCGGACGGAATCCGCGGGCCGTCCGGTGCGTTGAATCCTGGGCAACCCTTCCTACCCCGCTGGAGCAGGCCGTGCTGTTCAACCGCCACAAGACCTCGCTCGTCCCCGCCGACCAGGCGCTGCCCGGCCGCCAGGCCCCGGGTTTCACCCTGACCGAGCCGCACACCGTGCTCGGCCACCCGCTCACCGGCCCGTACCCGGAGGGGCTGGAGGTGGCCGATTTCGGCCTGGGCTGCTTCTGGGGCGCCGAGCGCACGTTCTGGCGGCTGCCCGGCGTCTGGACGACGCTGGTCGGCTACCAGGGCGGTCACACGCCGAACCCGACGTACGAGGAGGTGTGCAGCGGGCTGACCGGCCACACCGAGGCGGTCCGGGTGGTGTTCGACCCGGCGGTGACCTCCTACGAGCAGCTGCTGAAGACCTTCTGGGAGGCCCACGACCCGACCCAGGGCAACCGCCAGGGCAATGACGTGGGCACCCAGTACCGCTCCGCGGTCTACACCCACTCCGCCGCCCAGGCCGCCGCCGCGACCGCCAGCCGGGACGCCTTCCAGCCCGCGCTGACCGCGCTCGGTTACGGCCCGATCACCACCGAGATCGCCCCGGCCGGTCCGTTCTTCCCGGCCGAGCCGTACCACCAGCAGTACCTGTCGGACGCCAAGAACCCCAACGGGTACTGCGGTCTGGGTGGTACCGGCGCCTCCTGCCCGATCGGCGTGGCCCGCACCCAGGGCTGACCCTCCGCGGCCCGGCCCTCCGGCGAACGGCCACTCAGGGTGACCACCGCCCGGTTCCGGCGCAGACTGGAGTGACCGGAGAGGGTCGGCCCCGCCCCCCCCCCCCCCGGGGGCGGGGCCCCCCCCCGGGGGGGGGGGCGCGGCCGGGGCCGGGCCCGACCGCGGGGCCGACGCGGAGCCG